>JANNEI010000004.1:0-3995 GCA_031378565.1 Burkholderiales bacterium | reverse complement strand
CGGCGGCGACGCCGTGCGGCACGTGCTGCCGCGGCTGCTCAGCTTGGTGCCGCGGCTGGTGCTGGATGCCGACGCGCTGAATGCGCTGTCCGCCGACCCGTCCTTGCTGGCCCTGCTGCGTCAGCGCGGCGGTCGGCAACAGGCGACCGTGCTGACGCCGCATCCGCTCGAAGCGGCGCGCCTGCTGGGTTGCAGCACGCACGTCGTGCAGGCGGACCGGCTGGCTGCCGCGCGCCGGCTGGTCGAGTCCACCGGCTGCGTGGTGGTGTTGAAGGGATCGGGCAGCGTGACCGCCGCGCCTGGGCAGGTGCCACGCATCAACGCCAGCGGCAATGCCGGCCTGGCCAGTGCGGGCACCGGCGATGTGCTGGCAGGTTGGCTGGGCGGGCTGTGGGCGCAGGCCGGATCAGCGCAGACGCCAGACGGCGATGCCTTCGAGGTGGCTGCCAGAGCGGTCGCCGAGCACGGGGCGGCGGTCGAGCCGATGCACGCCGGCGCGATTCGCGCGGGTGACTTGATCGAGGTATTGCACCGGCGTGCGCGCGGGGGCCTTTAAGGCAGTCGCAGCCTTCCATTGCGCCCCCGACGCGCGCGTCAGCCCAGCGCCCGAATGGCCTTGCCGAGTTCCGACGTACCTTGTGCGGTGCCGCTCTCGGGCACCGACTCGCCTGCGCGGTCCGACAGCGCGTCGAACTGTGCCGCGACCTGCTCGGCTGCATCGTCAGGAAGACCGACGAAGATGCCGGGTGTCAGCGTGATGTGGGCGCGCTCGAACGAACCGGCACCCGCGCAAAGAATCGCCCGCGTCGGTGCGTCCTCCGCCACCAGGGCCAGCAGGCCGGGCGTCACGGCTTCGGTCTGCAGCATTTTCAACACGGCCTCGGGCATCAGGTGTTCGGTCATGCGCGTGGCAGCTGTCGGCGCCAGGCAGTTGACCCGGATGTTGTTCTTGGCACCTTCGATCGACAGCGTCTGCATCAGCCCGACCAGGGCCATCTTGGCGGCACCGTAGTTGGCCTGGCCGAAATTGCCGTACAGACCGGACGACGAGGTGGTCATCACGATGCGGCCGTAGTTTTGGGCCCGCATCAGGTCCCACACCGCCTTGCTGCAATTCACCGCGCCCATCAGGTGCACTTCCAGCACCAAGCGGAAGTCGGCCAGCTCCATCTTGCTGAAGCTCTTGTCGCGCAGGATGCCGGCGTTGTTGACCAGGATATCGACGCGGCCCCAGGTCGCGACGGCCACGTCGATCATGGCCTGCACCGCCGCCGGGTCGGTGACCGAAGCGCCGTTGGCGATGGCACGGCCACCTGCTGCGCGAATCTCGTCCACCACGGCCTGCGCCGCCGTGGCCGCACCGCCTTGACCGTCGAGCATGCCGCCCAGGTCGTTGACCACCACCCGCGCGCCACGTGCTGCCAGCGCCAGCGCGTGCTGTCGCCCCAAGCCGCCGCCGGCACCGGTCACCACCGCCACGCGGCCATCGAATCGAATCGTCATGTTTGTTCGGGTCCTTGAAGAGGAACTGAAATGATGAGCCGCGACCGGCTGCACTGTGCCTAGCGCCGCTTCGCCGCCTTGGCCGGCCCCTTGCGTGCCGCCGACTTGGCGGCACGCACCGGGTGGGTTCTGCTGCCCGCACCCGCAGGCTTGCGTTTGCCGGCCTTGACGGCACGGTCGGCGTCCTTCACTGCCGCCAGCTCGGCCACGGCGCTGCCGTTGCGGTCGACCTGGCGCTCGCGCTTGGCGCGAGTCATTGCAGCGTCTTCGTCGCCGTCGTGCACCATGCGGAAGTCGATCTTGCGGCCGTCGAGATCGACCCGGCTGACCTGCACCCGCACCCGCGAGCCGACGGCGTACTTCACGCCCGAACGCTCGCCGCGCAGTTCCTGGTGGATTTCATCGAAGCGGTAGTACTCGCCGCCGAGTTCGGTGATGTGCACCAGACCCTCCACATACAAGCCGTCCAGCTGGACGAACAAGCCGAAGCTGGTGACCGAGCTGACCGTGCCGCCATATTCCTCGCCGAGGTGCTCGCGCATGTAGCGGCACTTGAGCCAGGCTTCGACGTCGCGCGAAGCCTCGTCGGCGCGGCGTTCATTGGCGCTGCAATGCGCACCGGCGACTTCCCAGGTTTCGCCCTCAGCCGTCAAGCGAACGTCCTGCCCTGGCTTCGCGGTCTTGCTCGATTTGCTCGATTTGCCGGAGGTCCGGGCTTTCGGTGCCGCGTCGACCATCGCCTTGTTCAGCGCATACCGCTTGCCGCCGAGCAATGCCTTGATGACACGGTGCACCAGCAGGTCCGGGTAGCGGCGGATCGGGCTGGTGAAGTGGGTGTAGGCCTCGTAGGCCAGGCCGAAGTGGCCGCTGTTGGTGCCGGTGTAGATGGCTTGCTGCATCGAGCGCAGCAACATGGTGTGGATCTGCGTCGCATCGGGCCGGTCCTTGGTGGCCGCGGCAATGACCTGGAACTCCGCCGGTTTCGGATCGTCGCTGACGCTCAGCCCCAGGCCGAGCGCTTTCAGATAGTTCTGCAGCAGCGTTCTCTTTTCCGGCGTCGGGCCTTCGTGAACGCGGTACAGCGACGGGTGCTTGCTGACGGCGATGAAATCCGCCGCGCAGACATTGGCGGCCAGCATCGCCTCCTCGATCAGCTTGTGCGCCTCGTTGCGGGTGCGCGGCACGATCTTCTCGATGCGGCCGTTCTCGTCGCAAACGATCTGCGTTTCGGTGGTCTCGAAATCCACCGCTCCGCGCTTTGCGCGCTCCTTCAGCAGAGCGCGATAGGCCTCGTGCAGATTCAACAGGTCGCCGACACGGTCCGTGCGGCGCGCCGCCTCGGGTCCGCGTGTGTTGGCCAGTATCGCGGCCACTTCGGTGTAGGTGAACCGCGCATGCGAGCAGATCACCGCCGGAAAAAACTGGTAGGCATGCACCTCACCTGTCGAGGTGACCAACATGTCGCACACCATCGCCAGGCGGTTTTCGTTCGGGTTCAGCGAGCACAGTCCGTTCGACAACTTCTCGGGCAGCATCGGAATGACGCGACGCGGGAAGTACACCGATGTCGCGCGCTCGTAGGCGTCGTCGTCGATCGGCTCCCCCGGCTTCACGTAGTGGCTCACGTCGGCGATGGCCACCACCAGGCGCCAGCCGTTGGGCGTTTTCGACCGCCCGACGCCTTTGCCAATGACGGCCGGCTCGCAATACACCGCATCGTCGAAGTCGCGCGCGTCCTCACCGTCGATGGTGACCAGCGGCACATCGGTCAGGTCGATGCGGTTCTTGCAATCCGCAGGGCGAACCGCGTCGGGCAGGCCTGCCGCCTGAGCCAGTGTGGCGGGCGAGAATCGGTGCGGCACTTCGTACTTTCGCACCGCGATCTCGATCTCCATGCCGGGGTCGTCGATCTCGCCCAGCACCTCGGTCACGCGACCCACGGGCTGCGAATACATCGACGGCGGTTCGGTCAGCTCGATGGCGACGACCTGCCCGGCCGTGGCGTTGGCAATCGCGTTTTTCGGAACCAGGATGTCCTGCCCGTAGCGCTTGTCTTCCGGAGCGACCAGCCAGATGCCGCTTTCATGAAGCAGCCGGCCGATGATGGGGGACTTCCTGCGCTCGATGATCTCGAGCACGCGGCCCTCGGGGCGGCCCTTGCGGTCATAGCGGATGATCCGCGCCTTCACCCGATCATGGTGAAGCACCGCGCGCATTTCCTGCTGCGCAAGATAGATGTCGGGTTGGCGGTCGTCGCGGATCAGGAACCCGTGACCGTCCCGGTGCCCTTGCACCGAGCCCTCGACTTCGCTCATCAGGTCGGCACCGATGGCGGCTGTATTCTGGAATGCTGTTTTTTTGATGATATAGTCCAAGACTTCCTGAAATGCCCAGGTGGCGGAATTGGTAGACGCACTAGTTTCAGGTACTAGCGAGTAACTTCGTGGGGGTTCGAGTCCCTTCCTGGGCACCAAGATTCAAGGCCGGCACGG
>JANNEI010000809.1:0-5814 GCA_031378565.1 Burkholderiales bacterium | reverse complement strand
GAAGCTCGACGGCTTCGACTCGTTTGCCAATGCGGTCGGTGCGACGGCCGACGACAAGGACGCCTTCAGCACCGTCAGCATCGACGACCACCGCGCCCGCGAGGGCCTGAAGATCGGCCTGATCCAGCTCGACATCGAAGGTGCCGAGCACGGCGCGCTGCTCGGCGCGCGCCAGACGCTGACGCAGGACAAGCCGCACGTCGTGTTCGAGGTACATCGCCACTACGTCGACTGGAGCCACGGCCTGGCGCAGACCGACATCTGCCGCTACCTCACCGAACTGGGCTACACCATTTACGCCGTGCGCGACTTCAACTCGCACCGCGAGATGGGCGAGCGCCCGATCGAGCTGGTGCCGCTGGACAAGGTGCATCTGGACGGACCGCCGCACGGCTTCAACATGCTGGCGGTGCAAGACCCGCAGCGCGTCGCCGGCCCGGCCTTCCGCATCGTCGAGAACGTCAGCCCCAAGTTGCTGGCACACAAGGACCCGGCGCTGCACCATCCGGTGGGCGGGCTGTAGGTCCAGATGCTCTCGCCGCCCGAATCACCCTCACCCCAACCCTTTCCCGCCAGCGGGCGAGGGAGTCACTCGTGATCGCACGCCACGCCACGTTGATCGGAGGGCACGGCTTCATCGGCCGCCATCTGCAAGCCCGTTTGCTTCGCGACGGATGGCAATGCTGGGTGCCGCAGCGTGTCGACTCGCAACTGTGGCGGCGTGACCTCGGCCACGTGTTCCATTGCGCCGGGCTCACGGCTGACCACGCGCAGCGGCCGTTCGACACCGTCGAGGCGCATGCATCGCTGCTGAACCGCGTGCTGCACGAAGCGCAGTACGAGTCGCTGGTCTACCTGTCGTCGACCCGGCTGTACGACAGCCTCGGCGATGTCAGCGCAACCGAAGATCTGCCGCTTCAGCTTGCGCCCGACAACCCGCGGCACCTGTACGACCTGTCGAAGGCGCTGGGCGAATCGCTGTGCCGGGTGGCCAGCGGCGGGCGGGCGCGCGTGGCGCGGCTGTCGTGCGTCTGGGGCGGCTCCGACAGTGAAGGCTTCCTGCCCGAGTTGATGCGGCGCGTGCTGGCGGCGCGAGCCGAATCGAACGCCTCGCAGCGACCGCGCGTGCACGTCGAATCGTCGCTTCGTTTCGCACGCGACTATGTGCACATCGACGACGTGGTGAGCGCACTGATCGCATTGGCCATGTCAGACGAATTCGCGATCTGCAACGTGGCCGGCGGGCGCAATGTCGGCAACGCCGAACTGTTCGAGCGTCTCGGCGCGGCCAGCGGCTGCGAGCTGACGGCCGCGCATGAGCGCGAGGCCCCGGCGCTGCCGCGCATCTCGGTCGCGCGCATGGCTGAGGCATTCGGCTGGCACCCGTCCGACACGATGGACCAGGTCTCCCGAATCATTGAACAGGGCTGCGCATGCTCCACCTCGTGAACGGCAGCCGCGCCGGCCTGCTGCGCTATGTGGAGCGGCAGCTGGACAACCACTTTCCGGACGACGCACCCGGCGTGCGCGATGCGCTCGACGCGCACCTGGACGAAGCACTGCGCCGGCTCGGGCGCTGCATCGATGCGGTGCGCCTGTGGCGCGCCGGCGAGTTCGACGCGCTGCATTCATCGCAATACACGATCTTCCTGTACTGCCTGGCCAACACGCTGTGGCGCGCCGGTGCCGACACGCGGGTCTGCACCAAACTGTTCCTGCTCAACAAGGCGCTGAACGGGATCGACTGCTTCTACGAGATCGAACTGCCAGAGGTGTTTTTCATCGGCCACTCGGTAGGCATCGTGCTGGCCAAGGCGAGCTACGCCAATCACCTGGTGCTGTACCAGAACTGCACTGTCGGCAAGAACCACGGCGTGGCCCCGGTGATAGAAGCAGGCGTGGTGCTGTACCCCAACTCGGCGGTGATCGGCCGCAGCCGCGTGCGGGCCGGGTCGGTCATTTCGCAAGGCGTCAGCGTGGTGAACCGCGACACCGACGGAGACTGCCTTGTGTTTCAGGGAACGAACGGCGGGCTGCTGTTCAAGCCAGCCCGCCGCAGCGTGCTTGAGGACATCTTCAGGGACGTTTAAGCGCCCCCAAAGCCCCCGCGCGCTACTTCTTCGCAGGCTCGCCGGTGGTGGCGTCCTTCTTCATCATCGGATCGTTCTTCATCATGTCATTGCACATGGTGTGCTTCTTGGTCGACGCATCGTCCTTGGCCATGCCGTCCTTCTTGGCCATCGCCATGTGGTCCTTGCACTCCTGCATCGTCATGTCCTTTTTCATCATGCCGTCCTTGGCCATCGGCTCGTTCTTCTTGGTCGCATCCTGCGCGAAGCTGGCGGTCGATGCCAGCGCAATGCACGCGCACATCAAAGTCTTGGAAAAAGCGTTCATGTCAAATCTCCTGGGAAAGGTTGGTGAAGAGTTTCGCGATCACTCGGGTCGAGTACTCGCACCCCGGGCGTGAGGCTTTCACAATCGTCTGCCCGCGTCCGGATGTCGCCATGTTGCCCACGAACTTACCGGTTCCAACGGCGAAGGCTGGCGAAGCGCGTTCGTCCTACAACGCGACGGCGGTTCGACCTACGCGCGCCTGAGCGGCATGCCGACACGGTCGGAATGCCCGTATCAAGACGAATGAAGTGTTTCGGCATGTGACCTTGCCGCCAATGCGGCCGGCGCTTGTCTGAGATGCCGATGGCGCGCGTCCGAAGGTGAACGGTGACTTCAAGTTGTCAAACATCGATCTCAGACTAGGCGTTCCTTCGACTGCCACGGCCGCGCCGTGTGCCGCCGTGGAGCCGAGGTTCCGGGCCTGCGGAACCGCACTTCAAAGGACATGCCCATGGGTCGCCCGCTGCACATCAAGCCCCGTCCGCCCGGCACCAGCCGTCGCGGCTTCTTCACCAAGTCGGGCTCGGCCGCCATGGCGCTGGCCGCGACTCCGCTGCTGTCACTGGCCGGCGGTGACGACGACGGCGACGACGAGGAAGGCGGCCGCATCGGCAGCGTGCGCTTCGAGCACGGCGTGGCCAGCGGCGACCCGCTGAAGCACCGCGTCATCCTGTGGACCCGCGTGACGCCGGGCGCGCGGCCAAAGAACGTCGTCGTGCGCTACCTGCTGGCCACCGATGCGCAGCTGCGCAATGTGATCGATCGCGGCAGCGTGCGCACCGGCCCGGAGCGCGACTACACGGTCAAGGTGGACGCGGACGGCCTTCGCCCGGGCACCACCTACTACTACCGTTTTCAATCGCGCGGCACCAGTTCGCCCGTCGGCCGCACGCGCACCCTGCCCGCCGGCCCGACGCAGCGGCTGCGCCTCGCGGTGGTCAGTTGTTCCAACCATGCCGCTGGCTACTTCAACGCCTACCGGCGGATTGCCGAGCGCGCCGACCTCGACGCCGTTGTCCACCTGGGCGACTACCTCTACGAGTACGGCCCGAACGAATACGGCAGCGCGCGCACGCCCGAGCCGCCCAACGAGATGGTCACGCTCAGCGACTACCGCACGCGCCACGCGCAGTACAAGCGCGACGCCGATTCGCAGGAAGTGCATCGCCAGCACCCGATGATCGCGATCTGGGACGACCACGAGATCGCCAACGATTCATGGCAGAACGGCGCACAGAACCACACGGAAGGCGTTGAAGGCAACTGGCCCCAGCGTGTCGACATGGGCCTTCAGGCCTACTACGAATGGATGCCGGTGCGCGTGCCCGACCGCAGCCAGCCGCGCCGCGATCAGCGCGCCTTCCAGTTCGGCGATCTGGTCGACCTCAGCATGCTCGAAGAACGGCTCGGCGCACGCTCGCAGCAGTTGCCCGCGACGATTCCGGTGCCGGGTCTGGGCAACGTGTTTGCACAGGTCGGCGAGTTCACCAACCCCGCACGCACGCTGCTCGGCACCGAGCAGGAAGCCTGGCTCGCGCAGCGTCTGCGCACCTCGCCCGCCCGCTGGAAATTCATCGGCCAGGGCGTGATGTTCGCGCAGCTCAAGGCACAGGGCGCGCCGCTTGCAGCCGGTGGCGGCCTGTTCTTCAACAGCGACCAATGGGACGGCTACCAGCCCGCGCGCGACCGCGTCTACAACATGCTGAAGGGCGGCGCGGGCCATGCGCCGGTGGACAACTGCGTCATTCTCACGGGCGACATCCACAGTTCGTGGGCGGCTGACCTGTCGCAGGACCCGAACAACCCGAACCCGGCCACGGGTGGCTACGCGGCGGCCACCGGCGAGGGCTCACGCGCGGTGGAGTTTGTCGGCACCTCGGTCACGTCCCCCGGCCTGGACGACCCGAACGGTTCGACCGCAGCCTTCCTGCGCAGCGTCAACCCGCACTTCAAGTACATCGAACTGACCCGCCGCGGCTACATGCTGCTGGACGTGACGCCGCAGCGCGCCGTGTGCGAATGGTGGTACGTCGACACGGTTGCCAGCGTGACCAACATCCAGACCTTCGGCGTTGCGTTCGAGGTGCAGCACGGCAGCAACCGCTTGCAGCCGTCGGCACAGACCCTGCCCCGCGCCAATCCACCGACGCTGGCCCCCTGACGCCCCTGAGCCGACTGGCGGTGGCAGACGCGCAGCAATGACCACCCGGCCGAGGCTCACGCGGCTGCGCTATTCTGAGTGCCCTCGGGCCGCCGAATCGCGTCCAACCCGTCGGGGGCCAGGGAAGGTGGCAGGCCACATTTCCATGCGAGCGCACTGCGCCACGCGAACGGGCGCGTGGCTATTTCTGGAGAGACCGGTCCGATGAGCGTCAGCCACCACCCGCAGAGCGACGAGCCGTTTTCGCTGCACGCCCTTCCGCTGCTCTACAACCTGGTTTATTGCAGCCGCGCCACCGCTGGCGTGGATGAAGCAGCGGTGGCTCGCATCATCGAAACCTCGCGGCGCCGCAATCCCGAGCGAGGCATCACCGGGTTGCTGGTGTTCGGCAGCGGCATATTTTTTCAGTGGCTGGAAGGCCCGCGCGACAACGTGATGGAGCTGATGGCCCTGCTGAAAACCGACCCGCGCCACGAAAACGTCATCCCGCTGAGCGAAGTCGAAGAGGTGCGTGAGCGGCTGTTTCCCGATTGGGACATGGAGCTTGTGACAGCCACCGACATTCGCGATGTGCTGCTCGATGCCCTGGGCACGGCCGACGACGTAAAGCTCGCCGAAGCCCTGCAACTGCTGCTGGACCAACTCGATTCGGGCCAGCTGAGCGACCTTGGCAAGAGCTGAGTCAGGCGAGCGGCGGCCACTCAACGGCGTTATGACGGTTTGGCAAGTCAGGCTCGGCGGCGCTACGGCCGACTGCCCTGGTACTTGGCTGCGAATTCCCGCTTGAAGCGCACATATTCATTCGCGCACTGAACGGTGGACGAGGATCCAACGCAGCCCGCGGAGGGCCGGTAGAAGTTGCGCCAGGCTTGTTCACGACGTTCGACTTCGACCGCTACCGCAGTTTTCTCGGCTTCGACCGCGCGCTGCTGTCCGGCAAGATGGCGCGCCTGCGCTGCGGCGTCGGTTTGCGCCATCAAGCGGTCTGCCGTCGCACGGGCTTCCGCTGCCTCGGTGGATTGACGAAACTCGGAAGCCGCCCGCTCCAATACGTGCTGGGCGTACTGACCGACGATCCACCACTGCACGGCGCTGGAGATCAACACGCCCAGCGCGACACCAACAGCGATGTGCGCCCACAGCGGCAGCCTGGTGGGGGTTTCACCGTCTGCGTCTCTATCGAAAATCATGCGGATCCTTCAATCGACGCTGCGCCGACCTTATGTGCTCATCAAGCAAAACGCTTCAATCAACCA
>JANNEI010000808.1:0-2622 GCA_031378565.1 Burkholderiales bacterium | reverse complement strand
CAACAACGACGGGCTGGCGGCCTTCGTCGCCAACGTGAAGCGCGCCCGCTTCCGGCAACGCGGCGGCATCCTCGGGCTGAACATCGGCAAGAACGCAGCCACCCCGAACGAGCGCGCGGTGGACGACTACCTGTTGTGTCTGGACGGCGTCTACCCGCATGCCGACTACGTTACCGTCAACATCTCGTCGCCCAACACGCAGAACCTGCGCGACCTGCAAGGCGACGCTGCGCTGGACGGGTTGTTGTCGGCGGTGCAGGAACGCAAGGCGGCGCTGGCCCTGCGGCACGGCCGGCGCGTGCCCGTCTTCGTGAAAATCGCGCCCGATCTCGATGAAGCGCAGGTCGGCGCGATCGCGGCCACGCTGCAAAGGCACGCCATCGACGGCGTGATCGCCACCAACACCACCATCGCGCGCGACGCGGTGAAGTCGTTCACACACGGCACCGAACTTGGCGGCCTGAGCGGCACGCCGGTGTTCGCAGCCTCGAACCGCGTCATCGGCCAACTGCGTGCCGCGCTGGGCAGCAGCTACCCGATCATCGGCGTGGGCGGCGTGATGAGCGGCGCGGACGCGCGAGCCAAGGTCGCCGCCGGGGCGGACCTGGTGCAGGTCTACACTGGCTTCATCTACATGGGGCCCGACCTGGTGACGCAAGCCGCCAGGGCGCTCAAGGTCCGCTGAGCAGCGGTGGGAGCAACGACGATGAAACAAGGTCTGCTGCGAGGGGTCTCCCGCATCGTCCTCGCCCTGTGTCTTGGCCTGGCCTTTGCCGTACCTGCCCAGGCGCAGGACGCGGGCGCGGCGCTGCTGGCCCGCCACGCGGCGCTGCGCACGCAGCTCGCCAGCAACGCCTTCCAGCGTCCGCTGCATCTCGAATCGACGCAGAACGCGGGCGACCAGCAGGGCGACGTCTACGCCGTGGTGGACGAACCCTTTGCAGGCGTGAGCCAGTCACTGCAAGGCATGGACCACTGGTGCGACGTGCTGATACTCCACCTCAACGTGAAGCAGTGCCGGGCGTCGGGGACAGGCACCGGCAGCGTGCTGAGCGTGAACGTCGGGAAAAAATTCGACCAGCCGCTCGCCGACACCTACCAGGTCAATTTCAAGTACCGCGTGGTGGCGGCGCGCCCCGACTTCATGCAGGTGACGCTGGCCGCCGAGAACGGCCCGCTGGGCACCAACAACTACCGCATCCTGTTCGAGGCGGTCCCGCTCGATGCGCAGCACTCGTTCATCCACATGTCGTATTCGTACGCCTACGGCATGGCGGCACGCGTGGCGATGCAGGCCTACCTGAGCACCCTGGGCAGCGGCAAGGTGGGATTCACCGTGACGGGGAGGCAAGCCAACGGGCAGCCGGTGTACATCGACGGCGTGCGCGGGGTGGTCGAGCGCAACACCATGCGCTACTACCTGGCGATCGAGGCCTACCTGGACAGCGTGGCGAAGCCAGCGCCCGAGCAGGTCGAGAAGCGCCTGCGCGACTGGTTCGCGGCGACCGAGCGCTACGCGCTCCAGCTGCATGAAGTCGAGCAGGCCGAATACCTCGACATGAAGCGCAAGGAAGTCGCGCGGCAGCAGGTCGCGGCCAAGCCCTGAAGCCGGGCGCGCCGGGGGGTTCAGTGCAGCGGCACGCCGGTCGCCGCCTGCAGTTGCTCGCGCGTCACGCCACTGGCGATCTCGACCACCTTCAGCCCCTGCGGCGTCACGTCCAGCACCGCCATGTCGGTGATGATGCGATTCACCACGCCCACGCCGGTCAACGGCAGCGTGCATCTGGGCAGAATTTTCAGGTCGGTGCTGCCGTCCTTCTTCTTCGCGACGTGCTCCATCAGCACCAGCACGCGGCCCACGCCCGCCACCAGGTCCATCGCGCCGCCCATGCCCTTGACCATCTTGCCGGGGATCATCCAGTTGGCCAGGTCACCGTGCTCGCTGACCTGCATGGCACCCAGGATGCTCAGGTTGATCTTGCCGCCGCGGATCATCGCGAAGCTTTGCTCCGAGCCGAAGATGCTGGAGCCCGCGATGGTGGTGACGGTCTGCTTGCCAGCGTTGATGATGTCGGCGTCGACGGCGTCCTCGGTCGGGAACGGTCCGATGCCCAGCATGCCGTTCTCGCTTTGCAGCCAGACCTCGATGTCGGGCGACACGAAGTTCGCCACCATCGTCGGCAAGCCGATGCCCAGATTGACGTAGAAACCGTCTTGCAATTCGGTGGCCGCGCGCGCAGCCATTTGATCGTGTGTCCACATAGGGAATCCTTCGGAGAGTGGGACAGCGGGTGCCTTGCGGCACCCTTCAAGGTGCTTTTCTAGGCCCCGGCTGTTGCAGTGACGGTGCGTTTCTCGATGCGCTTCTCGGGCGTGGCGTTCAGCACGATGCGGTGCACATAGATGCCGGCCAGATGAACGTCGTCGGGGTCGAAAGCACCGGTCTCGACGATCTCCTCGACCTCGACCACCGTGGTCTTGCCGGCCATCGCAACCGCCGGGTTGAAGTTGCGCGCGGTGCGCCTGAAAACAAGGTTACCGCTCTTGTCCGCCTTCCAGGCCTTGACCAGCGACACCTCGGGCAACAGCGCACGTTCCATCAAGTAGACGTGGCCGTCGAAC
>JANNEI010000714.1:0-7413 GCA_031378565.1 Burkholderiales bacterium | reverse complement strand
CTCATGATCGCGTCGAGGTTCAGCGGCGCGTAGGGCACCAGCATGCCCTGCTTGTCGAGCAAGGCCAGGCTGCTGGCAGCCACGCCCATCACCGCGTCGGCCTGCGGATTGGCTTTTTCGGCCAGCAGCTTGGCGGTGATGACGCCGGTGGAGTCGCGCACCCACTTGATCTCGATGTCGGGGTTGCTGCGGTTGAAGTCCGCCTCGTAGGCCTTGATCTGGTCGGTTTCCAGTGCGGTGTAGACGATGAGTTGCGTCTTCTGCGCCAACGCACCGGCGGACAGCAGCGCGAAAACTGCGGCTGCGCCTGCGGTGGCCAGCACTTGCTTGATCGAACCCGGGTTCATGGGATCTCCTTGTGAGTGATCGAGTGGCGAAACGAGGGAGACCAGCTTGACCGCGCTGTGTGACGGCCGTGCGATGCACCTCGGCAGCGGCACATCCTGTTGCAGACCAGTCTAGGGTGGAGGCAGAATCACCGTCAACTGTTTTTTGAAGATTGTTGACAATCTACGGTCACTGACTTCTACTCGTCACATGCCTGCCATCGCGCTGCCACACCCGACCATCACGCTGCTGCAAACCAGCTCGCTGACGAGCGTGGTGCAGGGTGAACTGGAGCGAATGATTCTTTCCGGCGAACTGGCCCCCGGCGAAAAGCTCACCGAGATGGCGCTGGCCACACGGCTCGGCGTGTCGCGCGGGCCGCTGCGCGAAGCCTTCCGCATGCTCGACGAAGCCGGCCTGGTGCGCACCGAGAAAAACCGCGGCGTCTTCGTGCGTGACCTGCCCGTCGAAGAGGCGATCGAGATCTTCGACCTGCGCGCGGCCATGGACGAACTGGTGGGCCGCCGCCTGGCGCAGCACATCAGCCCCGTCGAACTGAAGGAGGTGCGCGCGATGGTCGACGCGATGGAGCAGGCCGTGAAGGCCGAGGACGCCTACCACTATCACCTGCTGAACCTGCAGTTCCATGACCGGCTGGTCGAGCTGGCGGGCAACGGCAAGCTGACCGCCATCTACCGCAAGCTGATCAAGGAGCTGAGCCTGTTCCGCCGCCTGAACCTGGCCGACGGCTGGCTGCTGCCCGTCTCGGTCAGCGAGCACCGGCAGATCGTGAAGGCCATCGCCTCGGGCGACGCCGACGCCGCCGGCAAGGCGATGTTCGACCACGTGATGGTCAGCAAGGAACGAACCATCACCAACAACCTGAAGCGGCACGCGGCGACGCTGCCCGCCGACCTGCATCCCGCGCCTCACCTGGCGCGCACCGGCGCGTCCACGCTGACCACGCAAGCCACGCAAGGCAGGGAGGCACCGAAACGTGATTCACGTCAACGCTAGAAGCTACCGGCTGCCGTCCCGCCCCACCGTGGTGGTGTGCGTCGACGGCTGCGAGCCCGACTACATCGCGCAGGCGGTGGCGCACGGCCACGCGCCGTGGTTGAAGCGCAGCCTGCACAGCGGCACCGCCCTGCTTGCCGACTGCGTGATCCCCAGCTTCACGAACCCGAACAACCTGTCCATCGTCACCGGCGCGCCGCCGTCGGTGCACGGCATTTGCGGCAACTATCTGTTCGACGTGGCCAGCGGCACCGAGGTGATGATGAACGACCCGAAGTGGCTGCGCGCACCCAGCGTGCTGGCCGCGCTGGCCGACGCCGGCCAATCGGTCGCCGTGATCACCGCGAAGGACAAGCTGCGCCGGCTGCTGGGCCACGGCATGAAGGGCATCTGCTTCTCGGCCGAGAAGGCCGACGAGGCCACGCTGGCGGACAACGGCGTCGAAGACGTGCCCGCGCTGGTCGGCAAGCCGGTGCCGTCGGTCTACAGCGCCGACCTGTCCGAGTTCGTGTTCGCCGCCGGCGTGGCGCTGATGCAGCGCGCACCCGCCGCGCGGCCCGGCGTGATGTACCTGTCGACCACCGACTACGTGCAGCACAAGCACGCACCGGGCACGCCGGGAGCCGACGATTTCTACCGGATGATGGACGTCTACCTGGGCCAGCTCGACGCGATGGGCTGCGTGATCGTGCTGACGGCCGACCACGGCATGAACGCCAAGACAAAGCTCGACGCGACGCCCAACGTGATCTACCTGCAGGACGTGCTGGACGGCTGGCTGGGCACGGCCGTGGCCCGCGTGATCCTGCCCATCACCGACCCGTATGTGGTGCACCATGGCGCGCTCGGGTCGTTCGCCACGCTGTACCTGCCGGGATCGGACGACCGCGCCGCGCTGGCCGCGCGATTGAGCGGCCTGCGCGGCATCGACTGCGTGCTGACGCGCGAGGCCGCAGCCGATCGCTTCGAGTTGCCGGCGGACCGCATCGGCGACCTGGTGGTGGTGTCCGAGCGCTCCACCGTGCTCGGTACGGCCGCGTCGCGTCACGACCTGTCGGCACTCGATGTGCCGCTGCGCTCGCACGGCGGCATCTCGGAACAGCAGGTGCCGCTGATCGTGAACCGCCGCATCGAGGGCATCGACCTGCAGCGCCGCTGGCGCAACTTCGACGCCTTCGACATCGCCTTGAACATGGCGCAGCAGGGAACCCGGCGATGAGCAGCGCGCCCTTCGAGTTCCGCCGCGAGGCCTTGCGGGTGGCCGGCGAAAAAGTCGGTGCCGATCGCCGCGCCGATCGCGTCATCGAGGTCATCAATCCCTACACCGGCCAGGCCGTCGGCTCGGTGCCCAAGGCCACGCTCGACGAAGTTCGCCGCACCTTCGAACTGGCGCACGCCTACCGGGCGCGGCTGACCCGCTTCGAGCGCGCCAACATCCTGAACATCACGGCGCGGCGGGTGCGCGAGCGGCTGACTGAAATCGCCACGCTGATCTCGGCCGAGTCCGGCCTGTGCATCAAGGACGCCGTGCACGAGGCCGGCCGCGTCGCCGACGTGCTGGTGTTCGGTGCCAACGAGGTGCTGAAGGACGACGGCCAGGTGTTCAGTTGCGATCTCACGCCGCAAGGCAAGCAGCGCCGCGTCTACACCCAGCGCGAGCCGCTGCTGGGCGTCATCACCGCCATCACGCCGTTCAACCACCCGATGAACCAGGTGGCGCACAAGATCGTGCCCAGCATCGCCACCAACAACCGCATGGTGCTCAAGCCGTCCGAGAAAGTGCCGCTGTCGGCCTTGCTGCTGGCCGACCTGCTGTACGAGGCGGGCCTGCCCGGGCCGATGCTGTCGGTGCTGACCGGCGACCCGGCCGAGATCGCCGACGAGCTGATCACGAACCCGCGGGTCGATCTGGTCACCTTCACCGGCGGCGTGGCAATCGGCAAGCACATCGCCTCGCGCACCGGTTACCGCCGCCAGGTGCTGGAACTGGGCGGCAACGACCCGATCATCGTGCTGGAAGACGCCGACCTCGACGAGGCGGCCACACTGGCAGTGCAGGGCTCGTACAAGAACTCCGGCCAGCGCTGCACAGCCGTCAAACGCATGCTGGTGCAGGCCTCGGTGGCGCAGCGTTTCACCGACATGGTGGTCGAGAAAACACGCGCCTGGACCTTTGGCGACCCGGCCGACAAGACGCTCGACATGGGCACGGTGATCGACGAGGCCGCGGCCCGATTGTTCGAGTCGCGCGTCAACCAGGCGGTGTCGCAGGGCGCGCGTTTGCTGGTCGGCAACCAGCGCCAGGGCGCGCTGTACGCGCCGACGGTGATCGACCGGGTGCGCCCCGAGATGACCGTGGTGCGTGAGGAAACCTTCGGCCCGGTGTCGCCCATCATCAGCTTCACCGATGTCGACGAGGCGATCCGAATATCCAACGGCACCGCCTACGGCCTGTCGTCGTCGGTGTGCACGAACCGGCTCGACCTGATCACGCGTTTCGTGTCCGAGTTGCAGGTGGGCAGCGTGAACATCCGCGAGGTGCCGGGCTACCGGCTGGAGCTGACGCCGTTCGGCGGAATCAAGGACTCGGGCCTGGGCTACAAGGAAGGCGTGCAGGAAGCGATGAAAAGCTTCACCAACGTCAAGACGTATTCATTGCCGTGGGCCTGACCGCTTGATCCACCTTCTCAACCTGCTTGCCGCCATCGCCCTGCTGGTCTGGGGCACGCACATCGTTCGCACCGGCGTGCTGCGGGTGTTCGGCGAGAACCTTCGCGGTGTGCTGGCACGCAGCTTCGACAACCGCCTGCATGCGCTGCTGGCCGGCCTGGGCGTCACCAGCCTCGTGCAGTCGAGCACAGCCACCTGCCTGATCGTCGCGTCGTTCGTCGGCAAGGGCCTGGTCACCAGTGCGGCGGCGCTGGCGGTGATGCTGGGGGCCGACGTGGGCACCAGCCTGATGGCGGTGGCGCTGTCGTTCGACCTGTCGTGGCTGTCGCCGCTGCTGATCTTCGTCGGCGTGGTGATGTACATCTCGCAGCAGAACAGCGGGGCCGGTCGCGTTGGGCGGGTGCTGATCGGCCTCGGGCTGATCACGCTGGCGCTGCAACTGATCGTGGGCGCCACACGGCCGCTGACCGAATCGCCGGCGGTGCGTGCCCTGCTGGTGGCGTTGCCGAACGACGTGCTGCTCGACATCATGGTCGGCGCGGTGCTCACCGTGCTGTCGTATTCCAGCCTCGCCATCGTGCTGTTGACCGCCGCGCTGGCGGCCAGCGGCATTCTGCCGGTGGCCGTGGCGCTGGGCTTGGTGCTGGGTGCCAATGTGGGCAGTGGCGTGCTGGCCGTGATTGCCACCGCCAAGGCCTCGCCGAAGGCGCGCCGCCTGCCCGTCGGCAACCTGATCTTCAAGGCAGCCGGCGCGCTCATCGCCATCCCGTTGCTGCCGCAGGCCCACGTGCTGTTGCAGCAGGCTTTGCCCGATGTGCACCAGCAGGTGGTGCTGTTCCATCTCGGCTTCAACGTGGTGCTGGCCGCGCTGTTCATCGGCCTGACGGGAACCATGGGCCGCTGGGTCGACCGCTGGATGCCGGTGCAGGCCAACGGTGCCGCCAGCAGCCGCCCGCACCACCTCGACCCGGTGGCGCTGGGCACGCCTTCGCTGGCCATCAGCTGTGCTGCGCGCGAGGCGCTGCACCAGGCCGACGTGGTGGAGACCATGCTGGCCGGCATCCTGCCGGTGCTGCGCAACAACGACCTCGCGCTGGCTGGCGAGTTGCGCGGCTTGGACGACACGGTGGACGACCTGTACTCGGCCATCAAGTTCTACCTGACCCAGATTTCGAGTGAAGCGCTGAGCGAAAGCGAGGGCCGCCGCTGGACCGACATCGTCTCGTTCACCATCAACATGGAGCAGATCGGCGACATCATCGAGCGCGTGCTGCAAGACATCGAGGACAAGAAGGTGCGCAAAAACCGCAGCTTCTCGGATGCCGGCATGGCCGAGATCGTCGACCTGCACGGGCGGCTGCGCGCCAACCTGCGCCTGGGCATGAGCGTGTTCCTGGAAGGCAATGTGCGCGACGCCCAGAAGCTGCTCGAAGAGAAGGCGCGCTTCCGCGACCTCGAACACGAATACGCGGCCAAGCACATCGCCCGGCTGCAGGACAACACGGCGCAAAGCATCGAAACCAGCGCGCTGCACCTCGACCTGCTCAGCGAACTGAAGCGCATCAACTCGCACATCTGCTCGATCGCGTACCCGATCCTGGAGTCGGCCGGCGCGCTCTCGCAAACGCGCATCCGGCACTCGAAACTCGGCGCGCTGGGCGGCCCGGAGGTCTGACATGTTCTGTCTGCAAGACATTCAAGTCCTGTTCGCCCGCCGCGGTGCCGAGCAGTACAGCGGCGAGCCCGTCACGCAGCTCGAACACGCGCTGCAAACCGCCCACCTGGCCGAGCAATCCGACGCCGACGACGCGCTCGTCACCGCCTGCCTGCTGCACGACCTGGGGCACTTGCTGAACGACCTGGGCGAGTCGCCTTCGGTGCGCGGCATCGACGATACGCACCAGTACTTCGCCCTGCCTTTCCTGCGCGGCCTGCTGCCCGACCGGGTGATCGACGCCATCCGCCTGCACGTGGATGCGAAGCGCTATCTGTGTCACTCCCAGCCCGCTTACTTCGCCAAGCTGTCGGACGACTCCAGACGCAGCCTGCTGCTGCAAGGCGGCGTGTTCGATGCCGCGCAGGCCGCGGCCTTCATCGCGCTGCCCGCGGCACGCGACGCCGTGATGCTGCGGCTGTGGGACGACCTGGCCAAGCAGGCTGATTTGCGCACGCCGCCGCTGGTGCATTTTCTGGCGCGCGCGCAGCGCTGCGTGATGACGCAGCACGCCGTCGCACCCTCAAGATGAGTTGGCCGGTGGTGCTGGCGGTGCTGGTCGGGGCGCTGCTGCACGCCGCGTGGAACGCGCTCATCAAGTCCGGCGACGACAAGGCGGTGGACACCGCGCTGGTCCACTTTCTGGCCGCCCTGCTGGCGTTGCCGCTGATGCTGTGGGTGGGCCTGCCGCCGCCGGCCGCGTGGCCGTTCATCGGCGTCTCGCTGCTGCTGCACGTGGGCTACTACATCGCCCTGGTCGGGGCCTACCGGCACGGCGACCTGGGCCTGACCTACCCGATCATGCGCGGCTTCGCGCCTCTGCTGGTGGCACTGGCCAGCAGCACGGTCATCGGTGAATCACCCAGCGCCGCGGCCTGGCTCGGCATCCTCGGCATCACGGCCGGCGTGGCCCTGGTCGGGCTGGCGCATCCCGGCCAGGCGCTGCATCACCGCAAGGCACTCGCCTTTGCATT
Source organism: Burkholderiales bacterium (assembly GCA_031378565.1). GTDB lineage: Bacteria > Pseudomonadota > Gammaproteobacteria > Burkholderiales > Burkholderiaceae_C > JANYJJ01. Next base: position 711 of record JANNEI010000714.1, on the reverse strand, counting down.
CGCCAACGCGGCCATCATCGCGGCCTACACCCTGGTGGATGGCCGTGGTGTGCGCGCCTCGGGCGACGCGCTGCAGTACGTGATGTTGCTGTTCGTGCTGGACGGCGTGGCTTACCCGCTGGGCCTGTGGCTGCGCCGCAGCCCGGCGGGCCGACGCGACATCGTCCGCCATGCGCAAGGCCGCTGGCCGATGGCTGCACTCGGCGGAGCCGCGTCCATCGGTTCTTACGCGATTGCGTTGTGGGCGATGACGCGCGCACCGGTGGCATCGGTGGCTGCGCTGCGCGAGACCTCGGTGTTGTTCGCCGCGCTGCTGGGCACGCTGTTGCTGAAGGAACGCTTCGGCCTGCAACGCGCCATCGGCACGGGCGTGATCGTCAGTGGTGTGATGGCGCTGCGCTTCGGCTGACGCGACGATGACACGCCTCTCGTTGGCCTGCCGACAGATCACTTTCGTGCGGAGTCCGCGCCGGGTGTCGGCCCGGCTGCCGAGTAACTTTTTTGCGGCCCTGCGCTGGAACTCGATAGTTCACTTTCGTGCGTGAGTCGGCGTCGGGTGTCGGCCCGACACCCGAGTAACTTTCATTTGCGGGCCCAAATGAAAGTCACCAAAGCAAAGGGCCTGAATACGATTTGTGCAGCTCATCTGCACAGAGGTCATTAGCCCGAACTTGACCGAGCGAAACAGGCATTCGCTCGGTCAAGACGAAC
>JANNEI010000781.1:0-2793 GCA_031378565.1 Burkholderiales bacterium | reverse complement strand
CGGCGCTGCAACAGGCCGATCAGCGCGCCACTCGCGCGGGCGCGCCAGCGATCCCATCGGTTCGGGTTGTCGACGATGTCGGCACGGTAGAACGAAGGGCACAGCACCGCGGCGTGCGCCACCTCGCCGCACACGCCGCAGCCGACGCAACTGTCCAGCACGTGGGCGACCGGGTCGGTGCGCAGCGGGTCGGGGTTGGGCCGGATGCTCAGCGACGGGCAGCCCGACAGGCGGATGCAGGAGTGGTCGCCGGTGCAGGTGTCGGCGTCGACGCCGAAGCGTTCGCGCACCATCCGCTGGCCGGCGGCCACCGCCGCACGCCGCAGCGGCTTTTCGCGGCGCTGCCGGTTGAGCATGCATTCCGACTGCGCGATGATGACCTTCGGGCCTTTTTCCTTTGTCGTCAGCGCGTCCTTCAGCGCCTTGCGCATGGCGCTCACGTCGTAGGTGTTGGTGGTCTTGCGCACCCAGGTGACGCCGACGCCGCGCACCGCGGCTTCGATCGCGTGGAAGGTGCTGCGGCTGCGGTTGTCGGCGCGCGACGACAGGATGTCCTGCCCGCCGGTGGCGGCGGTGTAGTTGTTGTCGATGATGAGCGTGAGGTTGTCGCTCTTGTTGAACACCGCGTTGGCGATGCCGCTGGTCAGCCCGTTGTGCCAGAAGCCGCCGTCGCCCATCACGCTGATCGCGCGCTTGCCCGCCGGTGCGTTCAGCGCCGCCGCCCCCGCCGCGCCCAGGCCGTAGCCCATCGTGGTGTTGCCGAGGTGGAACGGCGGCAGGATGGAGAACAGGTGGCAGCCGATGTCGGCGCTGATGTGGTGCTCGCCGAGTTCACGCTGCACCAGCTTCATCGCCGAGAACACCGGGCGCTCGGGGCAGCCGGTGCACAGGCCCGGCGGGCGCGGCTGCACGGCGGCGTTCAGGGCCTGAGCCGAAACCGTTCCGGCCGGCACGACCGGTGCTGGCACCTGAATGAGCGCCGGCAGGTGCTGCTCCATGAAGCGGCGCACGCCCTCGATCAGCACCGCGGCGCTGTATTCACCGGCCATCGGCAGCGCGCCCTTGCCGACCACGCGCGTCGGCAGGTCGGCCTGGCGCAGCAGCGTGGTGATCGACTGCTCGATGAAGTTCGGCTGACCTTCCTCGACCACCAGCACCGCGCGCTTGCCGGTGCAAAAGCGCGTCAGCTCGCTGTCTATCAACGGGTAAGCCACGTTCATCACGTACAGCGGCACGCGGCTGCGGCCGTACACGTCGGCCAGGCCGAGGCGCTCCATCGCGCGCAGCAGCGAGTTGTACAGGCCGCCCTGCACGATGACGCCGATCGCCGCGGCGTCGCCTTGCGCAGCGTCGCCGAAGAACTCGTTCAGCCCTCGCGCGGTGATGAACTTCACCGCCGCCGGCCAGCGCTGCTCGACCTTCTCGCGCTCGTGCGCAAAGCTGGCCGGCGGCAGCACGATGCGGCTCACGTCGCGCTGCGGGTTCTCGAGCGCCTGCGCCAGCGTGAAGGCGGGGCGGCGGTTGTCCCGGGCGATGAAGCGGCCGTGCACATGGCAGGCACGGATGCGCAGTTGCAGCATCACCGGCGTGTGGCTGGCCTCGGACAATTCGAAGCCGGCCTCCACCGCATCGACGATGCTGGGCAGGTTGGGCCGCGGGTCGAGCAGCCACATCTGCGACTTCATCGCGAAGGCGTGGCTGCGCTCCTGCATGATGCTGGAGCCGTCGCCGTAGTCTTCGCCGACGATGATCAGCGCGCCGCCGGTGACGCCGCCCGACGCCAGGTTGGCCAGCGCATCGGACGCCACGTTGGTGCCCACCGTCGACTTGAAGGTGACGGCTCCGCGCAGCGGGTAGTTGACCGACGCGGCCAGCGTGGCGGCGGCGGTGGCCTCACTCGCGCTGCTCTCGAAGCGCACGCCCAGTTCGCCGAGGATGTCCTGCGCATCGGCCAGCACGTCCATCAGGTGCGAGATCGGCGAACCCTGGTAACCCGCCACGTAGGCGACGCCCGATTGCAGCAGCGCCTTGGTGACGGCCAGGATCCCTTCGCCGGCGAACTCGCTGCCGGCACCCAGCCGAAGCTTCTCGACTTCCTGTGTGAATGATCTTTCGGCCATTGCTTTAGATATGAACATATGCAAATGCATTCGTCAAGGCGGATAAATGCGCTTCACCTCGACCGCCTGAATGCGCGAGCATGCGACCCAGCGCCTGCCCGGATCCCGACCTGCCATGCCCACCCGTCCTGCCGGTTTCTTCATCGACGACTACCTGGCCTACCTGCTGGCCCAGGCCAGCCACCTGATCTCGCACGAGTTCCATGGAGTGGCGCGCAAGGCGGGCCTGTCGGTGCTGAAGTGGCGCGTGTTGGCCACGCTGGTGGACGGCCAGGCGTTGAGCGTGGGCGAGGTTGCCGCCATCATCCTGGCCCCGCAGTCCACGCTGACGCGGGTCGCCGACCGCATGCATGCGCAGGGCCTGCTGGTGCGCGTGGCCGACGACGCCGACCGCCGCATCACCCGGCTGCAGATCACCGCCGAGGGCCTGCGCGTGGCGCAGCAGCTGGTCGGGCAGGCACGCCAGCACGAAAGCGCCGTGCTCGCGCCGCTGGGTGCGCAGCAAGCCGCCGCGCTGAAGAAGACATTGCGCCTGCTGATCCGGATGCACATGCCTGCGCCCGCCGTGAAGACTGCGACCGACGTGGCTCGCCGATGACCGACGGCTTCGATGCGCCGGCACCGGCGCATCGCGTACAACCCCTTACTCAACCTCACGGAGTCCTCGCCATGC
>JANNEI010000760.1:0-1620 GCA_031378565.1 Burkholderiales bacterium | reverse complement strand
CAAGTGCCGCGAGCGCGACGCTGCCGAGAGCGGGCTGCGGCGCACCGGGCGCATCGTCGAAGAAGCCGTAGCCGGTGTCGGCTTGCACGGCGGACGGCGCACCGGGGTTGCCGTCGTGAAATCCGTAGCCCGGCCCGAGGTCCAGCAGCATCACCTGCTCGCGCGCCACGTGAAAGGTGAACAGGTCCAGCAGTTCGCTGTCGGTGCTGGTGGTCAGCACCTTGAAGCGGCGCATGCCGTCGCTGACCATGCCGCCGTCGATCGGCTCGATCGTGCCGAGGTCGACGATCTCGTTGAACAGGTCGACCAGGTTGTCGGCGTCGGCCGGGTCGGTCAGCGGACCGACGCGCAGTTCGAGCATGCGCAGGGCGGGGCCGCAGGCGTCCGCGGCGGGCGCAGCCTCGACCGGATCGGCCAACACCGAGCGCGTCGCTGCCGGCGTGGCACTGCCCGGCTGGCCAGCCATCAGCGCGCGGATGCGGGCCTGCAGCGCCTGCGTGTCCACCGGCTCGCCGCCGGCACCCTGGTGGCGCGCCAGCAGTGCGCGCAGGGCATCGCCGGCTTGCAGCAGCACGTCCACCATCGCGCTGTCGGGCGTCAGCTCGTGGCGGCGCAGCTTGTCGAGCAGCGTCTCCATCTGGTGCGTCAGCTCGGCCACGTCGTTGAAGCCGAAGGTGGCGGCACCGCCCTTGACCGAATGCGCGCAGCGGAAGATGGCGTTGAATTCTTCGTCGGTGGCCTGCTCGAAGTCGATGCCGAGCAGTTGCTGCTCCATGCGGGCCAGGTTCTCGCCGGCCTCTTCGAAGAAGACCTGAAAAAACTGCCGTAGGTCGATGCCGGCGGCAGCGCTGGCAGCGTCCGTGCTCATCGCGCCCATGGGGTTCCCTGCGGCGGCCTGGGTCTTGTCACCGGATGACCTTCTTGATCACCTCGAGCAGCTTGGCCGGGTCGAACGGTTTGACCAGCCAGCCGGTGGCACCGGCACCGCGGCCCGACTGCTTCATCTGGTCGCTGGACTCGGTGGTCAGGATCAGGATCGGCGTGTTCCGGAACTTCGGGTTCTCGCGCAGCTTGCGGGTCAGGCTGATGCCGTCCATGCGCGGCATGTTCTGGTCGGTCAGCACCAGGTCGAAGTCGCGCGTGCCGGCCTTTTCGAGGGCGTCCTCGCCGTCCACCGCCTCGACCACGTGGTAGCCCGCGCTCTTGAGGGTGAAGGTGACCATCTGGCGCATCGAAGCGGAGTCGTCTACAGCGAGGATTGAATGCATGGCGTGCTCCGGGAATCTTTCAGCTTGGGCTGCGGGTCGTGCGGGTGAATGGGGGATGGACGAGGGCGGGACGTTCAAAACAGTTCGACCGAACCCGCGTCCATTTCGGACTGCGCTACCGGGTTCGCCCGCGCCGGCGGTGGCACCGTGCCGGCGTCGTCGCGTGCCTCGCCGTCCAGGCCGCGGCCGCTCAACTGGTTTGCGCAACTGCGCAGGCGCACGTGCGTGTGCTGGATGAGCTGCGAGGCCATGTCCTGGAACTGGAGCGCCGTCAAGGCACCGCCGAGTTCGTGCATCACCTCGTTGAGCAGCTCGGGTCGGGCGGCCGGTGGACCCTGTTCGTCGAGCAGGC
>JANNEI010000725.1:0-2617 GCA_031378565.1 Burkholderiales bacterium | reverse complement strand
GCGGCATCAAGCTGAAGAACTACAACGACATCAAGGAACTCGATCAGCTCGAATTCTTCGAGGTCAAGGAAGTGGCCCGAACCTTGTAAGGCGGCTTGCTCTCGACTGCAAACCCCGCCTTCCCAGCGGGGTTTGTTTTTGGCGGGCACCTGAACAAAACCATGAAACACAAGCGCACCATTCCCAACCGCAGCTTCCGCGTTGCCGATCAGATCCAGCGCGACGTGGCCGGGCTGATCCGCGAGCTGAAAGATCCGCGCGTCGGCATGGTCACGGTACACGCGGTCGAAGTGACGGTGGACTACGCACACGCCACGGTGTTCTTCTCGCTGCTGGTGGGCGACCCGCACGAATGCGAGATCGCGCTGAACGAGGCGGCCGGCTTTATCCGCAACAGCCTGTTCAAGAAGCTGCAGATCCACACCGTGCCGACGCTGCATTTCAAGTTCGACCGCACGACAGAGCGCGCGGCCGAGCTGAACGCGCTGATCGTGCAGGCCAATTCGACCCGTGCGAAAGAGGACTGAGCCGTGCAGCCGCAACGCGTTCGCATCCCGCGCCGCGCCGTCCACGGCGTTTTGTTGCTCGACAAGCCGCTGGGCTTGTCGAGCAACGACGCGCTGCAAAAAGCCAAGCGCCTGTACCGGGCTGAAAAGGCGGGCCACACCGGCACGCTCGATCCGCTGGCCACTGGGTTGCTGCCGCTGTGCTTCGGTGCGGCCACGAAGTTTTCGCAGATCAGCCTGGACGCCGACAAGCGCTACACCGCGACACTGCAACTGGGCGTGACGACCAGCACCGCCGATGCCGAAGGCAACGTGTTGCTGACGCGCGATGTCAACGTGACTCGCGAGCAAATGGAACAAGCCTGCGCGCGCTTCACTGGCTTGATCCACCAGGTGCCGCCGATGCATTCGGCACTCAAGCGCGACGGCAAACCACTGTATGAATATGCGCGTGCCGGCATCGAAGTCGAACGCGAGGCACGCCAAATCACGATTCATAGCATCGATATCCTGAGCGGCCACGATGACGTGTGGATTCTGGACGTGCGTTGCAGCAAGGGCACCTACATCCGCACACTGGCCGAAGACATCGGCGAGGTGCTGGGCTGCGGCGCGCACTTGAGTGGCTTGTGCCGCACTGGCAGCGGCCCGTTGACGCTGGACGCTGCGCTGACGTTGGAGCAACTCACGCAGATGACGGAAGAACAGCGCGACGCGGCCGTGCAGGACGTCGACATGCTGCTCGCCGATTGGCCCGTGGTGCGACTGGGCACCGAAGACGCGGGCCGCTTCTTGAGTGGCGTGCGGCGTCGCCTGCCGGCGCTGGCTGATGCACCGAACGTTCGCGTGTATGGACCAGCGCCGCAAGCGTCACTGGGCGGCCCGGAATTGCAAGTTTTTCTTGGCAGCGGCCACATCACCGCTGGCGAACTGATTTCAACCAGGCTCCTGAGCCCGCTGGAGGTGCAAGGCCTCCTGTCTCCGCAAGAACACGCACAAGAGAGAGTTCCGACATGACCCGACAGATTCGCAACATCGCCATCATTGCCCACGTCGACCACGGCAAGACCACCATGGTGGACCAGCTGCTGCGCCAGAGTGGCACCTTCCGTCAGAACGAGAAGGTGGCCGAGCGAGTGATGGACAGCAACGACCTGGAAAGGGAACGCGGCATCACGATCCTGTCGAAGAACTGCGCCGTCGAGTGGAAAGGCACGCACGTCAACATCGTCGACACCCCCGGTCACGCCGACTTCGGCGGCGAGGTCGAGCGCGTGTTGTCGATGGTGGACAGCGTGCTGCTGTTGGTCGACGCGGTTGAAGGCCCGATGCCGCAGACACGCTTCGTGACCAAGAAGGCGCTGGCGCTGGGCCTCAAACCCATCGTCGTGATCAACAAGGTCGACCGGCCCGGTTCGCGCCCCGACTACGTCATCAACGCGACCTTCGACCTGTTCGACAAGCTCGGCGCGACCGAAGCGCAGCTCGACTTCCCGGTCATCTTTGCCTCGGGTCTGAACGGCTGGGCGACGTTGAAGCCGGGCGAGATCGGCACTGACCTGGCACCGCTGTTCGACGCGATTCTCGAAAACGTGCCGGCGCATGAAGGCAGTCCCGAGGACCCGCTGCAACTGCAAATCTGCTCGCTCGACTATTCGAGTTATGTCGGGCGCATCGGCATCGGCCGCGTCAACCAGGGCACGCTGAAGCCGATGCAGGACGTGATGGTCTACAGCGGCCCCGACAGCACGCCGTTCAAGGCGCGCGTCAACCAGGTGTTGAAGTTCGAAGGCCTGGAACGCATGCAGGCCACCGAGGCCGGCCCGGGCGACATCGTGCTGATCAACGGCATCGAGGGGATCGGCATCGGCGTGACGCTGACCAGCCTGGAGACCCCGCTGCCGCTGCCGATGCTGAAGGTCGACGAGCCCACGCTGACGATGAACTTCTGCGTCAACAACTCGCCGCTGGCGGGGCGCGAGGGCAAGTTCGTGACCAGCCGCCAGATCAAGGACCGCCTCGACCGCGAGCTGCAATCCAACGTGGCGTTGAAGGTCAGCGAGACCGACGAAGACGGCATCTTCGAAGTGATGGGCCGCGGCGAGTTGCAC
>JANNEI010000711.1:0-3135 GCA_031378565.1 Burkholderiales bacterium | reverse complement strand
CAGCCGGAGTTTTCGCAATGCTGTCCGCCGGTGCGTCGGCGCAGAAGACGCAACTCATCGTCTACACCGCACTGGAAACCGACCAGATCAAGGCTTACGAGGCGGGCTTCAACCGTAGCAACCCCGACATCGAGATCAAGTGGGTGCGCGACTCCACCGGCGTCATCACCGCCAAGCTGCTGGCCGAAAAGTCCAACCCGCAGGCCGATGTGGTGATGGGCGTGGCCGCCTCCAGCCTGGCACTGCTGGACAAGCAGGGCATGCTGGTGCCCTACGCGCCGCTGAACCTCGACGCCATCATGGCCAAGTACCGCGACAAGAAGAACCCGCCCGCATGGTTCGGCATGGACGTGTGGGGTGCCACGGTGTGCTTCAACACGGTGGAAGCCAAGAAGAAGAACATGCCGCTGCCCGAGACCTGGAAAGACCTGACCAAGCCGGTCTACAAGGGTGCCATCGTGATGCCCAACCCGGCTTCCAGCGGCACCGGCTATTTCGACGTGACCGCGTGGCTGGCGCTGTTCGGCGACGACAACGGCAAGGGCGGCGGCTGGAAGTTCATGGACGGCCTGCACGAGAACATTGCGCAGTACACCCATTCGGGTTCCAAGCCCTGCGTGATGGCGGGCAACGGCGAGGCGGTGATCGGCATCAGTTTCGAGTACCGCGCCAACACGATCAAGGCCAAGGGTGCGCCGATCGAACTGGTGTTCCCGAAGGAAGGCCTGGGCTGGGACCTGGAGTCGTTCGCCATTCACCGGGGCACGAAGAAGCTCGACGCCGCGAAGAAGCTCGCGGACTGGGCGTCGAGCAAGGACGCGATGCTGCTGTACGGGAAAAACTTCGCCATCACCGCGCAACCCGGCGTTGCCGAGCCACTGAAGAACGTGCCGGCCGACTACGAGAAGCGCCTCGTGAAGATGGACTTCTTGTGGGCCGCAGACAACCGCGAGCGCATCCTGAACGAGTGGACGTCGCGCTACAACGCGAAGTCTGAACCGCGCAAGTAAGCCGGCGTCGATGAGCGATTTCCTGCGCCTGCAAGGGGTCCGGAAAAGCTTCGGTTCCTTCCAGGCGCTGCAAGACATTCAGCTCGGCATCGGCCAGGGCGAGTTCGTCTGTTTTCTGGGGCCGTCCGGCTGCGGCAAGACCACGCTGCTGCGCATCATCGCGGGCCTGGAAACGCAAACCGCCGGGTCGATCTTTCAAGGTGCGCGCGACATCTCGCGCCTGCCGCCTGCCGAGCGCGACTACGGCATCGTGTTCCAGTCGTACGCGCTGTTCCCGAACCTGAGCGTGGTCGACAACGTAGGCTACGGGCTGGTCAATCGCAAGCTGCCGCGGCGGGCGATCCTGGAGCGTGTCGACGAGTTGCTCAAGCTGGTCGGCCTGCCCGACAGCGGCCCGAAGTATCCGGCCCAGCTTTCGGGTGGCCAGCAGCAGCGCATCGCGCTGGCGCGGGCGCTCGCCACACAGCCCGGCCTGTTGCTGCTGGACGAGCCGCTGTCGGCGCTGGACGCGCTGGAGCGGGTGCGGCTGCGCGAGGAAATCCGCACGCTGCAGCGGCAGCTCGGCGTCACCACGGTGATGGTCACGCACGACCAGGAAGAAGCGCTGGCGGTGGCCGACCGCATCGTCGTGATGAACCAGGGCGTGATCGAGCAGGTGGGCACGCCGATGCAGGTGTACCGGGAACCGGCCTCGCCCTTCGTGGCCGACTTCGTCGGCAAGATCAACGTGTTGCCGGGTCGGTTGCAACCCGGCAAGCAGGTGCGCATCGGCGACACCCAGTTCAGCTGCGATCACCACACCGACACGGCGCGCGAGGTGAAGGTCTATCTGCGGCCCGAAGACGTGCTGGCGCGGCCGATTGCGGCGGGCGACAGCAACGTGTTCGAGGCCGAGATCGACAAGATCGAGTTTCTCGGCTCGTTCTGCCTGGTGCGCGTGCGTTCGGCAGCCGTTGGACCGCACCCGCTCACGGTCTACCTGTCGCTGAACTTCCTGACCGAAAAAGGCCTGGGTGTGGGCAGCCGGCTGCCGCTGCGCCTGATGCCCGAGCGCATGCGCTTGTTCTGAGCCGCCTGCGCCATGTCTGCCGTGATGTCGCGCAGTTCCGCACCCACCGTGCTCCAGCGCGCGCACTGGACCGACCGCATCGCCCACGCGGTGCTGCTGCTGATCGTGCTGGCGCTCGGCGTGTTTCTGGCCGCGCCGTTGTTCGCCATCCTCGTCAAGGCCGCGCAAGACGCCGACGGTGATTTCGTCGGCCTGCGCAACTTCACCCGCTACCTCGCCACGCCCGCGCTGCTGCAGTCGCTGTGGAACAGCGTGTGGGTGTCGATGCTGGTCACGCTTTTGACGCTGCCGACCGCCTTCGGCTTCGCCTACGCGCTGACCCGAAGCTGCATGCCGTTCAAGGGCCTGTTCCGCACGATCACGCTGGTGCCCCTGCTGGCCCCGTCGCTGCTGGCGGCCATTTCGCTGATCTACTGGTTCGGCAACCAGGGCGCGGCCAAGGGGCTGATCCAGGCGCTGGGCTTCGACAACATCTACGGCGCGCCCGGCATCATCGTGGCCGAGTGCTTCGCGGTGTTCCCGCACGCCATGATGATTCTGGTGACGGCGCTGTCGCTGGCCGACGCGCGCCTGTACGAAGCGGCCGACGCGCTGGGCACCACGGCGCGCCGCAAGTTCTTCACCATCACCTTGCCCGGCGCGAAGTACGGGCTGATCTCGGCGGCACTCGTCACCTTCACCCTGGTCATGACCGACTTCGGCATTCCAAAGGTGATCGGCGGCAACTTCAGCATGCTGGCCACCGATGTGTTCAAGCTCGTCATCGGCCAGCAGGACTTTCAGCGCGGCGCGGTGGTGGGCCTGCTGCTGCTGGCACCCGCAATGCTGACCTTCGCGGTGGACCGCCTGGTGAATGCGAGGCAGACCGCCATGCTGACCGCGCGCGCCGTGCCCTACCGCGCCAAGCCGGTGAAGGCCTACGACGCGTGGATGACGGTCTATTGCGTGGCGGTGTGCGCGCTGATCCTGGCCGTCATCGGCATGGCGCTGTTCGCGTCGTTCGCCAGCTTCTGGCCCTACGACCTGACGCCCAGCCTGAAGCACTACACGATGGGC
>JANNEI010000635.1:0-3527 GCA_031378565.1 Burkholderiales bacterium | reverse complement strand
CGCCAGGCGCGGCGCTGCCCATACTGCGCGGGGCGATCAGCGCGGCGCGCTGTTGCAGGTAGCGCGGGTTCAGCAAGGCGTCGGCATTGCCGCCCGGCAGCGGCACAAAGTCGGGGTCGGCCACAAAGCGGCCACGGTCGGCATAGGCCAGCCGTCCGGCCTCGCTGAACAAGTGAACCGCGTCGGCAGCGGGCTCCAGACCGTTGCCTGTTTTCACAGGGGCGGCGGCGGCCAGCGGGTGGTGCGACAACATGCCCAGCATCTGGCCCAGCGCCAGCGGCCCGCTCGACGGCGGCGGCATGCCGCAAAGGCGCCAGGCCTTGTAGTCGAAGCACAGCGGCTGGCGCAGCCGGGCGCGGTAGCCAGCCAGGTCGGCCTCGGTCAGCAGGCCCGGGTTCGTGGGGTGGCTGCGCACCTTGGCGGCGATGTCGCGCGCCACCGGGCCTTCATGAAAAGCCACCGGCCCGCGCTCGGCCACGTCGCGCAGCACTGCCGCCAATGGCGGGTTGCGCAGCAGGGCACCGGCCTGCTTCGGCGCGCCCTGGGCGTCGAAGAAATGGGCGCGCGCATCGGGGTCGTTTCGCATCGGCAGGGCCGACTCGTCGCGCAGCAGCGTGGCCAGCCGCGGGCTGATCGCAAAGCCCTGCTCGGCCAGTTGGATGGCCGGCTGGAACAGCACTTTCCAGGGCAGCCGGCCGTGCGCGGCGTGCGCGAGCTCCAGCGCGCGCAGCACGCCTGGGGTGCCGACCGAACGGCCACCCACCACGCCTCGTGTGAAGGCCATCGGCTTGCCGTCCTGCATGAACAGGTCGGGTGTGGCGGCGGCGGGGGCGGTTTCGCGGCCGTCGTAGGCCAGCGTGCGCAGGCCGTCGTGGTGCAGCAGGAACAGGCCACCGCCGATGCCGGACGACTGCGGCTCCACCAGCGTCAGCACCATCTGCACCGCGATCGCTGCATCGACCGCGGTGCCGCCGGCCTTCAGCACCTGGAAGCCGGCATCGGTGGCCAACGGATTGGCCGCGGCCACCATGAACTTGCGTGCCGACCAGCCTGGCTTTTCGGTGTAGCCGCTGGCGGCCTCGGGGGCCTGCTGTGACCCCTGCGGCGCGCGGTAGGTCAGCGTGGGTGGCGTGGCTGAAGCGGCGGGAGGTGCCCTGGCGCATGAGACGAGCAGCAGCGCGCTGCCGAGCAGCAGCAGGGGCCAACGGGTCCGGGTCTTCATGGCCCGCTCTTCGTCACGGGTTCGGCTCCGAAGGCCAGCGAAGACGCAGACGGCGGCAACGTGTGCATCACGCGTTGCGGGAATGGGATCTGCACGCCCTCGGCATCGAGCACGCCGAGCACCACGAGGTTGACGTCGGAGCGAACGTTGCCCTGGCCGTTCTCGGGGTCGCGGATCCAGAACAACAAGGTCAACTCCATGCCGTCGGCAGCGAAGGCGCTGAGCTGCACGGCAGGCGCGGGGTCGGACAGCACCCGGTCGACGCCCGCCATGGCCGCTTGCAATTTCGGCTGCAGACCGGGCACGTCGGTGCCGTAAGCCACTTGCACCGTGGTCGAGATCGAGACCCGCGGGTCGGCGAGCGACGAGTTCTCGACCCGCTGCGTGATCAGCATCTCGTTCGGCAGGATGGACTCGCGCCCGCTCAGCGAGCGGATCACGGTGTAGCGGGTGCGGATGTCGGTGATGCGGCCTTCGAAGTTGTCGACCTTCACCATGTCGCCGATGCGGATGGAGCGCTCGGCCAATATGACGAAGCCGCTGACGTAGTTGGCCGCGATCTTTTGCAGGCCGAAGCCCAGGCCCACGCCCACCGCACCGCCCAGCACGCTGAGTGCGGTGAGGTCGATTCCGACCGACGACAGCGTCAGCAACAGCCCGATGAACAGCAGCACCACGCGGACGAGGTTGGACAGCATCATCCGCATCGACAGGCTGTTGCCGGTGCCGCGCAGCAACTGCTTCTCGATCGCGCCCGACGCCCACAGCGCCAGCATCATCACCAGCGCGCCGGTGACGGTGCCTTCCAGCATGTCGCGCAGCGACACGTGGGAGCCGCCGATCTTCCAGGTGATCTCGGTCATCGCGTCCAGCACCTCCGGCAGGATGCCGGTGACCCAGGCCACCACCGCCGCCCAGGCCACCCACGAGACGCTGCGCTCGATCACGCGCATCGAGCGCGAATTGGGGAAACTGGCCCGCAGCACCCGGACCGTCAGCCGGATCACCAGCAGCGACAGCAGGATCGGGATCGCCACCTTGAAGACAGCCGCCTTCACGGTCCCCGCCAGCACCAGCTTGGCCGCGTAGGCAAACACCAGCGCCGCAATCGGGAACAGCACGCCGTCGACGATGCGATCGCCGAACCACACCGACCCCTCGACGGACGTCGGGCCGCGCACCAGCCGCACCAGCGCCCAGGAGAGCAACAGGCACGCGGTCAGGACGCCCAGGCCGATCAGCGAGTCGGGATGGACCAGGGCCGTCAGCAGTTCACCGAGTTCGTCTGTGTTGACGGCCTTCGCCATGCCGCTCAGCGCCCCAGTTCCAGGCCGGCCAGCACGCGCAGGTGCGACGCCACGCTGCGGCTCAATGCACCCAGCGCGTAGCCGCCTTCGAGGCAGGAGACGATGCGGCCGCGCGCATGCCGGTCGGCCACCCACTTGATGCGCTGGGTGATCCATTCGTAGTCGGCCTCGACCAGGCCGAGCTGGGCGAGTTCGTCTTCACGGTGGGCGTCGAAACCGGCCGAGATGAAGATCATCTCGGGGCGGAATTCATTCAGGCGCGGCATCCACATCGCCTCGATCATGTCGCGCACCTCGCCGCCGCGCGTGTAGGCAGGAACCGGCAGGTTGACCATGTTCGTGCCCTTGGGCACACCGCCGCTGTAGGGGTACAGCGGGTGCTGGAAGAAGCTGACCATCAGCACACGCTCGTCGCCCGCAATGATGTCTTCGGTGCCGTTGCCGTGGTGCACGTCGAAGTCGACGATGGCCACGCGTTTCAGCCCGCGCACGTCCAGCGCATGACGCGCCGCGATGGCCACGTTGTTGAAGAAGCAGAACCCCATCGACTCGTTGCGAGTGGCGTGGTGGCCGGGCGGGCGAACCGAGCAGAAGGCGTTTTCCACCTCGCCGTCGATGACGGCGTCGGTGGCGGCCACCGCGGCCCCGGCGGCACGCAGCACGGCATTCCAGGTGCCGGGGCTGGCCACGGTGTCGGGATCAATGGCTTGCGGTTGGCCCGATTCGGTCACGCGGGCCAGCAAATCACGCAGCTCGCCCACGTAGCCCGAGGCATGTGCCAGGCCCACATCGCTCAGGTTCACCAGCGGCGAATCGCGGTGCTCCAGCGCCACGTCCAGGCCGGTCGCGATCAGGTGGTCGGCGATGGCGTCGAGCCGCTGCGGGCATTCGGGGTGGCCGCGGCCCATGTCGTGGGTTCGGCAGTCGGGATGGCTGTAAAAAGCAGTGGTCATCGTCGTTTTGGCAGCAGGTGATTTCGGGTAACGTGCAGCCCATGA
>JANNEI010000498.1:0-2563 GCA_031378565.1 Burkholderiales bacterium | reverse complement strand
CGACCCGTACCAGCTCGACGAGAAAGGCATCTTCGATCTCGTCAACCTGAACCGCAACGGCCTCGGCGGCATCCCCGGCGCACGCCGGCCGCCCGGCAAAGACGTGTTCACCGGCTTCAATATTTTCTCGATCGCGCTGGAAGTTCCGATCACCGAAGTCTTTCCGAACGGCATCCCGCACAACGGCCAGCTGCTGCCGAACTCGACCGACAGCCTGCTGCGCGTGCATTCGCGCATCAGCCGGCAGGCCACGCAAACCGTCGACGCCACCAACATCATCACCGGGTTGCGCGGATCGGGTGACTTCGTTCAGGTGGGCCGCAACGCATTGCCGCTGTTCAACGCCGGGCTGGTCGGGACGCAGCGGCAAACGCTGTACCTGCGCAGCAGCCCGCTCGCGGACGTGAGCAACTTCGGCGCGGACATCCTGTTCCCCGTGCTGGTGCGGGACGCCGACGCACTGGGCATCTACAAGGCCCTCGGCGTGCCGCCTGCCACGGTGACCGCGCTGAAGGGGCCGCGGCTGGACATCATCAGTGCGGTCAACCTGGGGCGGCCGATCCCGGTCGCCGACGGCTTCACGGGTGACGTGATCACGCTCGACGCCGCCATCGATTCGAGCTTTCCGAACGGACGGCGACTCGGCGGCGGCACCGAACCGAACCGCCACCAGGTGAATGTGAACACCGTGCTGATCAGCCTGATCGTTGCCGGCAACCCGGCTGCCGGACTGGCCAAGGGCACCGAGGTCAACGACAAGAACTTTCTGCCGCGGTTCCCGTTCCTGGCACCCGCGCACCAGGGCCTGCTGCAAGGCCACGGCGGCATCAACCTGCCCACCGTGCCGAACATCCCGCCGCCTTGATCCGCAGCGCCCGGCTGTTGCCGACGCCCGTGCCGGCGCTGGTGCCCCTGTTGCGACGCCTGCGCAGCCTGATGGCGGCAGGCATCGCGCTGTGCAGCGCGCCGCTTTGCGCTCACGATCTGTGGATCGAGCCGGGCACGTTCACGCCGCGAATGGGCCAGGTGGTGAGCGTCGGCTTGCGGGTCGGACAGAACCTGGACGGCGAGCGCCTTCCGCTCATCCCGTCGCTGGTCAACCAGTTCATCGTGCAGGACGCAGCCGAGCGCAGGCCGGTCGCAGGCCGCCCCGGTGCCGACCCGGCCGGGCTGCTGCGGGTCGCGAGGCCCGGCCTGCACGTCGTCGGCTATCACAGCCACCCCAGCCGCGTGGCGTTGGCAGCAGACACGTTCAATGCCTACCTGGCCGAGGAAGGGCTGGAAGCGATCGCCGACGTTCGCGCGAGTCGCCACGAAAGCGGCACTGTGGCCCGCGAGCTGTATGCCCGCTGCGCAAAGAGCCTGCTGCTGGCCGGCCCGCCGAGCGAAGCGCAGCGCGACCAGGCGCTTGGTTTCCCGCTGGAACTGGTGGCCGAGCGCAACCCGTACGCGACCCGCGCGGGTCAGGGTTTCCCGGTTCGCTTGAGCTTTGCGCAGCAGCCCCTGGCGGGTGCGCTGGTGGTCGCGATGAACAACCTGCACCCGTCCGCCGGACAGTCGGCCCGCACCGACGCGAACGGCCGCGTGCGCTTCACCTTGCGCCCTGGCGGGATTTGGCTGGTCAAGGCGGTGCACATGGTGGCCGCAGCGCCAGGCACCGACGCCGATTGGGCCAGCTACTGGGCTTCGCTGACCTTCGAGGTGCGGGCGGCGGACGACCTGCCACAGCGCTGATCTGATCAATTGTGGGGATGTGTCCAGGCGTGCGTTGGCCGTATAAATCGCCTTGCGACGAGGCTGAAGGCGCGCCACGTCGGCGTTTCAATTCACAGGAGAAGAAGAATGGTCAAGTTGAGTCTCATCGTGGCGGCCGTGGCGTTGGCGTTGGGGGGGTGCGCGACGCAGGACGCGATGAAGGTGCAAGGCACTCAGACGCAAGGTGGGCCGTCGGTGCCCGGCATGCCCAAGTCGCGCGATTTGTCAGAGGAGTTCCTGCTGGGCTTTGATCTTCGAGTCTTCCCGCTGACCGCCACACTGACCAGCGCATGCGATGTGCGGGTGTACGTTGGGGCAAACGATGAGATTTTTGTTTCCCAGCTCATCGTCGCAACCAGCCCTTGCCCGCAGGGGATGAAGCGGAAGGTTACGTGGCGGCTGGACCTGGACTCCACCCCAACCAACTACACGTTTCCGCTGACGGACGGAATCTCGTTCAACTATCCCTCGCTCACTCCCAACCCTCCCGCTGTTTGCAGCAGACCCTCATCCAAAGTGATCGAGTGCGCATTCGATCCGCCAGCCAGCGGATTTCTCGTCTACCAGTATTCCATCAACGTGCTCAAGAACAACACGATCACGTTGACGAAGGACCCGTACGTCTTCAACAACTGAGCGCGGACCGAGCTGAGCGGCAAGAGCCGCTTTGCCGCTGGCTGGGTCGGCCGTCTCAGCCCGCGGCTTGCTGCATGATCCACATGCGGGCCGCACCGATCGCCTGCTCGTAGGTCAGCATGCGCGCTGCCTGTTCGGCGGCCGCGAATGGGTCCGTTGCCAGAGCTTGCCG
>JANNEI010000453.1:0-1801 GCA_031378565.1 Burkholderiales bacterium | reverse complement strand
CACGCGGTGACACCGGCCACTCTGCTGACGGCGACGGCCAGCGAGCCGCGCGCCTTTGGCTACCAGGTCGGCGACGTGGTGTCGCGCACGGTCAGCGTCAACGCGCCGCAAGGCCTGGTGCTCGACGAGGCCAGCCTGCCGCAGCCGGGCGCGCGCGGCAGGGCGCTGGAACTGCGCAGCGTGGCGATGCGCAACCACGCGGAGCCGGGCGGTCGGCGCGTCGAGCTGAGCTTGACCTACCAGGTGTTCCTGGCCCCGATGCAGGTGCGCACGCTGGAGACGCCGACCTTCACGCTGCGCTTTTCCGGCCAGCCGCGGGCGCAAGAGGTGCGCATCGAAGCCTGGCCGATCTCGGTGTCGCCGTTGTTGCCGGTGGAAGCGCCAGCGCGGCGCGGCCTGGGCGACCTGCGGCCCGACACCCCGCCGCCGCTGATCGACACCACGGCCGTGCGCAGCCGCGTGGCCGCCTACGCCGCCTTGGCGCTGCTGCTGCTCGGCTACCTTGTCTACGTGTACTTCGGTTTGCCGTGGTGGACGCGCGGGCACCGGCCTTTCACGCTGGCGTGGCGCGCCCTGCGCAGCTCGAAGGCCGCCAGTGCCGAGGCGCAACGGCGCGATGCATTCGCGCGGCTGCACGAGGCCTTGAATCGAACCGCCGGTGAGGTGGTGTTCGAGCAAGGCATCGACCGCTTCGTCAGCGCGCATCCGCGCTTCGCGCCACTGCGAGCCGACCTGGTCAGCTTCTTCGAGCAGTCGCGCCGCGAGTTTTTCGCGCCGGGCGAACAGGACGCGTCCGACAGCCGTTGGCTGCTGGGCTTGTGTCGTCGCTGTCGCGATGCCGAACGGGGGGCTGCGTGAGCTTTGATCGCCCGTGGTTGCTCGGGTTGCTTCTGCTGGCGCTGCTGCCGCTGCTGGCACAACCCGGCGCTGCGCTCAACAACGCCTGGCCGGCGCTGATGCTGCGTGATCGGACGTCCGACGCGCTCGGCTGGGCGCTGCGCATGGCCGGCGTGCTGTCGTTGGCGGGGATCGTGATCGGCATGGCCGGCCCTTACCGGTCGGAATACACCGTCGAACGCGTCGGCAAGGGCGCTGAAATCGTGCTGGTGCTCGACCGCAGCCGCAGCATGGACCAGGGCTTCGCCGGTGCTCGGCCTGCAGGGGCGGCCGTGAAGGGCACCGGCCCGGAAGCAATCGACTACTACACCAGCCTGGCACCGGCGCGGCTGCGCGATTCCAAAGGCAAGGTGGCGCGGCAACTGCTGTCGGAGTTCACCGCCAAAAGGCCCGACGACCGCTTCGGCATGATCGTCTTCAGCACCTTGCCGATCCGCGTGCTCGAGTTCACGCAAAAGGACGAGGCTGTCCAGGCGGCCATCGCCGCCGGCAACATCGGGCGCGGTTTGTCCGAAACGAACATCGGCCTCGCGCTGCTGTCGGCGTTGTCGTACTTCGACGATCAGCCCTACACCGGCTCGCGCATCGTCATGCTGGTTTCGGACGGCGGCGACCGGCTCGACGCCGGTGTCAGCGAGCAGGTCGGCTACCTTGCGCGCAAGCACCGCGTCGCGATCTACTGGATCTACCTGCGTTCGGCGAACAGCCCGGGGCTGAGGCTGGAGACGGGAGAGCCGCCGGAGAACGCCGACACGGTGCCGGAGTACGCGCTGCACCGCTTCTTCCAGTCGACAGGCGCGCCTTATCGCGCCTATGAGGCCAGCGACCCCGCGGCGTTGCAGAAGGCGATGGAGGCCGTGAACCAACTCGAGAACCTGCCCATCACCTACCTCGACACCGTGCC
>JANNEI010000417.1:0-6614 GCA_031378565.1 Burkholderiales bacterium | reverse complement strand
ACTGCCAAGGTCGAGGCGGGCGCCAACGTGGTGGTGTTCGGCCTCGGCGGCATCGGGCTGAACGTGATCCAGGGCGCGAAGATGGTCGGTGCCGACAAGATCATCGGCGTCGACCTGAACCCCGAACGTGAAGCGATGGCGCGCCAGTTCGGCATGACGCATTTCATCAATCCGAAGACGACGGAGAACGTCGTCGATGCGATCGTGCAGCTCACCGACGGCGGTGCCGACTACAGCTTCGAGTGCGTCGGCAACACCAAGCTGATGCGCCAGGCGCTGGAGTGCACGCACAAGGGCTGGGGCCGGGCAATCATCATCGGCGTGGCCGAAGCGGGGGCCGAGATCAGCACCCGGCCTTTCCAGCTCGTCACCGGCCGCAAGTGGGAAGGCTCGGCCTTCGGCGGCGCACGCGGCCGCACCGACGTGCCGAAGATCGTCGACTGGTACATGGACGGAAAGCTCAACATCGACGACCTGATCACGCACCGTCTGAAGCTCGAAGACATCAACAAGGGTTTCGACCTGATGAAGAGCGGCGAGTCGATCCGCTCGGTGGTGATGTACTGATGGAAACGCTGAGCGAGCACGCCTGTTTCGGCGGCGTGCAGGGCTTCTACAGTCACGATTCGACGACCATCGGTCTGCCGATGCGCTTCGGCGTTTTCGTGCCGCCGCAGGCGGTGCACACGCCGGTGCCGCTGCTGTTTTTTCTGGCGGGCCTCACCTGCACCGAAGAGACCTTCGCGATCAAGGCCGGCGCGCAGCAGCACGCGGCGCATCACGGCCTGATGCTGGTGATGCCCGACACCAGCCCACGCAACACCGGCATCGAAGAGGCAGATGCGGCGTGGGACTTCGGCAGCGGGGCCGGCTTCTATCTCGACGCCATGCAAGCGCCGTGGTCGGGTCACTGGCGGATGGCCTCGTACGTGGCGCGGGAGCTGCGCGAACTGGTGCTGTCGCGGTTTGCTGCGCGTGCCGACCGCGTCGGCATCTTCGGCCACTCGATGGGCGGGCACGGTGCGCTGACGCTGGCACTCAAGAACCCGGGTCGCTATCAAAGCGTTTCTGCCTTCGCGCCGATCGCAGCCCCGATGCAATCCCCGTGGGGATTCAAGGCGTTCAACGGCTACTTCGGTACTGACCGCGCGCTGTGGGCGGCTCATGACGCAACCGAACTGGTGGGTGCCGGTGCGCGTGTTCCGCCCGTGCTGATCGACCAAGGTCTGTCCGACAAATTCCTGGCTGAACAGCTTCATCCGCATCTGTTCGAAGCGGCGTGTATCAACGCGGGCCAGCCGCTGACCTTGAGACGCCACGAAGGCTTCGACCACGGCTACTATTTCATCGCCACCTTCATGGCCGACCACATCGCGCACCACGCGAAATTCCTGAACGCATGAAGCTCTCGGTGCTCGATCAATCGGCCGCGCTGGCGGGCCGCAGTGAAGCGGAATCGATCCGCGAGACGCTGGCGCTGGCCAGCCATTGCGAGGCGCTGGGCTACCACCGCTTCTGGCTCAGCGAGCACCACAACATCCCGGCCATCGTCGGCAGTGCGCCCGAAATCCTGATGGCCGCGATTGCCGCTACCACGCAGCGCATCCGCATCGGCAGTGCGGGCGTGATGCTGCCGCATTACAGCGCCCTGAAAGTGGCCGAGCAGTTCCGCGTGCTGGAGGCACTGGCCCCCGGCCGCATCGACCTCGGCCTGGGCCGCGCTCCGGGTGGTGACATGCGCACCGCACAGGCGCTGAACCCGAACGCGCAGTCGGCGGCCGACGACTTTCCGCAGCAGGTGCACGACCTGCAAGCCTGGGTCAACGCCGACGGCCAGCCGCACCGTGGAATTCACGCGCATCCGCACGGGCCCACGGCACCCGAGATGTGGATTCTGGGCAGTTCCGACTACGGCGCGCAGCTGGCCGCGCATTTCGGCTTGCCGTATGCCTTTGCCTACTTCTTCACCGATGGGCAGGGTGCCGAGCAGGCGCTCGATCTGTACCGGCGGCTCTACAAACCCAGCCCGCGTCACCCGACCGCGCAGCCCACCTTGTGCGTGTGGGCGCTGGCGGCCGACACCGAAGCGCAGGCGCGCCACCACGCGCTCAGCCGCGACCGCTGGCGCGTGGACCGCCAGCGCGGCGTGTTCGGGCCGCTGCAGTCGCCCGACGTGGTGGCCGCGCAAGGTTTCAGTGCCGCCGATCAACCCACGCTCGATGCGATGCACCGGCGCGCCTTTGTCGGCACCGCGGCGCAGGTCGGCGTGCAATTGCGAGCCTTGGCCGAGTCCATGCAACTCGATGAACTGGTCGTCAACACCTGGGCGCACGATCCCGAGGTGCGGCGTCATTCGTATGCGCTGCTGGCGCACGAGTTCGCGCTGGCAGCGGCCTGATCCACTTCACCATGCAGCAGATCGACTTCTCCCTGCGCGGGGACTTCATCCCGCTCGACGCCTTGCTCAAGGCCACCGGCATTGCGCCCAGCGGCGGCTTTGCGAAGGGCATGGTGGGGGCCGGCAAGGTGCAGGTGGACGGCCAGGTGGAGTTGCGCAAGACCTGCAAGCTGCGCGCCGGCCAGGTGGTCAGCGTGGCCGGTACGCGGGTTCGCATCGCAGCTGCGCCGCAGAACGACAAACCTCAATGAACCTTCACGGAACGATGACCATGTTTGAAACCACCCTGGCCGGCAGCCTTCCGAAACCCGCATGGTTGTCCGAGACACAAAAGCTGTGGCCGCAATGGAAGCTGGCGGGCGACGAACTGGCCGCCGCCAAGCGCGACGCGACTCTGCTGTGGATCAAGGCGCAAGAAGACGCGGGCCTGGACATCGTGGGCGACGGCGAGCAGTCGCGCCAGCACTTCGTGCACGGCTTTCTGGAGCAGGTCGAGGGCATCGACTTCGAGCACAAGGTCACGATGGGCATCCGCAACAACCGCTACGACGCCCAGGTGCCGCAGGTGGTGTCGGCCCTGCGTCTGAAGGGCCGCGTGCACGCCATGGAAGCGCAGTTCGCGCGCGCCCATACGAAGAAGAAGTTGAAGTTCACGCTGCCCGGCCCGATGACGATCGTCGACACCGTGGCCGACCGTTTTTACGGCGACAAGATGGCGATGGCGATGGCCTTTGCCGAATTGCTGAACCAGGAAGCGCTGGCGCTGCAGGCCGACGGGGTGGACGTGATCCAGTTCGACGAGCCGGCCTTCAACGTCTACATGGCAGACGCCGCCGAGTGGGGCGTCAGGGCGCTCGAACGCGCTGCCCGGGGCCTGACCTGCACCACCGCCGTTCACATCTGCTACGGCTACGGCATCAAGGCCAACACCGACTGGAAGGCCACGCTGGGGCAGGAGTGGAGGCAGTACGAGGCGGTGTTCCCGGCGCTGGCGCGCAGCAGCATCGACCAGGTGTCGCTGGAGTGCTACCACTCGCGTGTGCCGCCGGACCTGATGGCGCTGCTGGAAGGCAAGGACGTGCTGGTGGGCGTGATCGATGTGGCCAGCGACGTGATCGAAACGCCCGAGCAGGTGGCCGACACGATTGGTCGTGCCTTGCAATGGGTGCCGAAGCACCGCCTGTTTCCATGCACCAACTGCGGCCTGGCACCGATGAGCCGCGAGGTGGCGGAGAAGAAGTTGCAAGCGCTGGCGCAAGGGGCAGCGCTGGCCCGCGAGCGCTACCGCTGAGCGCGTCGGCGGGCACCGCCGCAACCTGGCTTCAGCACCCGACTCACCTCATTTCTTCGTCGCCTTGTCGCTCGCCGCCGGCTTGTCGGTCGGAGGGACGTAGTCACCAATCACGGTCTTCACCGGGCAGACTGAAAACGCCGGGCACTTCTTGCATCCAACAGCGATGGCGATGGGGCAAAGGGTCATGGTGTCTCCTCGAAAACGCGTTCGCTCAACGCCCGTGCAGCATACGCGCAAGCGTCAGCTGCAACGGGTGACGAGTGCGGGTGCGGTCTAATTCCGGACTCACCCGAACCCGATCTGCGATGAACCTCCTTCCTCCTGTCGTCGCGCCCAGCGCGTTCCCGTCCGTGCTGCGTGATCAAGGCCACGCGGTGTTGAATCCGCAGGGTGTTTGTGCGCTCGCCCAGACGCCACTCGACGCGCTGCTGGCGCTGAACCCGTCGTGGAACGACTTGCCGCCCGATGCCTACCTGCGCGACGGAGGGCGCTACCGCAAGCGCCGCCATTCGTGCTTCGTCGTCGAGGCCGATGCGGTCACCGCCGTGCCGCACCGGGCGCATTGGCAGCCGGTGGAATACAACGCGCTGCATGGCGGCCTGGAGCGCTGGTTCGAGCCGATGCACGCCGCCACGGTGGCGCACGCCGCGTGGCCGCAACTGCTGCGCCGGCTCGCCGCCACTTGCTCCGGGTTGAAGGGTGTGCAGCCCTGGTTCGTGGAAGCGCACCAGTTCCGCATCGACACCACCGACGGCATCGGGCGGCCCACACCCGAGGGGGCGCACCGCGACGGCGTCGACTTCGTGGTGGTCGCGCTGGTGGACAGGGTGGGCGTGAAAGGCGGCGAGACGCGTGTCTTCGACGCCGCAGGCCCGAACGGCATCCGCTTCACCATGAGCGAGCCATGGACGCTGCTGATGCTCGACGACGCGCGTGTGATCCACGAGACCACGCCGATCCAGCCGCTGCAACCGCCGCCTGCGGGCGGTCAGCGCGACACGCTGGTGCTGACGTTTCGTGCGGGCGGCTTCCAGGGGCCGGTGCCCGTTTGAAACCGATGCGGTACAGGTGAGCCGGCGTATCGGGCGTCTGCTTTCGTCGCCACCGACCGCACTTCAGGCGGCGCTGTGCGCAGTTCGTCGCAAGTGCCTCGCGAAGCAGCGCCTGCGATCCGACACTGACTCCATCGACACGGCAAACCGCTGCGTCGCCAAGCCAAGGAGCCCAGCATGAACACCGCCCACCAACGCCTCACCCACGTCGTCACGCTCATCGCCATTCTGGCCGCAGCCGTCTTGGCGCTGGCCAGCGGATCGCCCG
Organism: Burkholderiales bacterium; assembly: GCA_031378565.1. Classification (GTDB taxonomy): domain Bacteria; phylum Pseudomonadota; class Gammaproteobacteria; order Burkholderiales; family Burkholderiaceae_C; genus JANYJJ01. The sequence continues at coordinate 1,602 of JANNEI010000417.1, read as the reverse complement.
AACCGACGGCGGCTTCGACGGCATCGGCCGCCCGGCCAGTCATCGAACTGCCTCGCGTGGTGGTCACCGGAACGCGCGCTGCTGCGCAGGCGATGGAAGTCGTTCAATTTCCGCGCGTGGTCGTGACCGGTCGGCGCATGACAGATGCCGATCCAGCCGTTGCGCAAGGTGCGCAAGTCCGCTCAGTCAAGCCGGTGGCGAGTGCACAGGCGTCTGCTTCACGAGGTTAGGACCGCGAGCCCGTTCAGCCCTCACGCACGTCAGCGACGGGGTTGACGCCGAAGTCGGCACGGCCAAGATAAGCCAGCACCTTGGTGGCCGCGTCCCTGGCCGACGTCAACTGCCCGGCGGCCTGAAGCTTCACGAAGTTGTCCTGTTCGGGAAACCCGGCGGCATCGGCCGCCCGCAGTTGCACTTGCATGTCGGTGTCGATCACGCCCGGAGCCAGCGACACGATGCCGACCCCGCTGCCGCGGTGCGCCTCGTCCAGCGCCATCGCCCGCGACAGGTGGTCCATGCCGGCCTTGGCCGCACAGTAGGGTGCCGAGCCCGCCATGGCACGCCGACCCAGCCCCGACGAAATGTTGAGCAGCTTGCGCTGCGCGCGCCAGCCGCGTGTGCCCCGCAGGAAGGCCGCGCTCAACAGCAGCGCGGCTTCCACTCCGGCCCGCATCGCCATCGAGAGTTCGGCGAACGAGCATTCGTCGACCGGCCCGACACGCGTGATGACACCCGCGTTGTTGATCAGGCTGGCGGCGTCGAATTGCCCCGGCTCGAAGCCCTGCAACCACGCCTCCAGCGCCTGCGCCACCGGCACCGGGTCCGCCAGGTCGCGTGGCCATTGGTCGACCCGCGCGCCGGCTGACGCTGCCCGCTCGGACAGCGCCGGATTGACTGTGCGCGAGACGCACAGCAGCACGGTGTCGGGGTGCAGCAACTGGTCGGCCATCGCAGCGCCCATGCCGCGCGATGCGCCGGTGATGATGAACAGGGATTGGGTCATGTGCGTCTCACAAGAAAATGTGGCTCTGCCACTTCCGGCATCCCCTCGGGGCTGAGCCCGCGCACGAAGGCCCGAGAGGGGCATTGTGGCTGGCGCAGGCCATCCGGCCTGCAAGCCGGATGGCGGACGACGTATCTCGTCGGCCTGGGGACGCTCAGAAGCTGGCGTCGGACTCGAATTGAAGCATTGATCCGGTGACCGGATGCATCAGCCTGAGCGAGCTGGCGTGCAGCAGCAGCCGGCCCGCACCTTCACGCACGGCGGGCGGTGCATACAACCTGTCGCCGACGATGGGGTGGCCGATCTCGCACAAATGCACGCGCAGCTGGTGGCTGCGGCCGGTGACGGGTTCGAGTTCCACACGGCTGGTGTTAGATGCGCGGTCTCGCGACAGCACGCGGTAGCGGGTCAGCGAAGGCTTGCCGCAGTCGCGATCGACCTTCTGCAACGGGCGGTTCGGCCAGTCGGTCAGCAGGGGCAGGTCGATTTCGCCGCTGTCTGCCGGCACCAGTCCGGCGACCACCGCGAGGTAGCGCTTGGCGACCTCTCGCTGCGCGAAGGCGATGCTCAGTTGGCGCTGCACCGCGGCACCGCGCGCC
>JANNEI010000393.1:0-3530 GCA_031378565.1 Burkholderiales bacterium | reverse complement strand
TGATGCGCGCCCTGGTGCCGGTGGGCCAGGGCCTGGCGGCACGGCCGGCCACGTCGGACGCAAACGCGCCGAATGCCGGGCTCACCTTCACGCCACTGCGAACCCTGGCGCGATTGCCCGAGGACGGCGCGGCGCTGTTCGTCGCCGAGCGCCTGGGTCAACTGCGCCAGCGCGCCATCGATTTGCCGGTGACGCCGGTGGCGGGTGAATCCACAGCCACCTGGCAAGGCGTGATCGACCTGCTGGCGGCGCAGCAGGTGGCGCTGCTGGCGATCGCAGGCGTCGAAGCACCCGCGCCCGTTACAGCCGCAGCACCAGCGATTGTGGCGGCACCGCCAGTGGCCACCGAATCGAAAATCGAGGTGGCCGAAGGCCAGGGCGTGACGGTGATCTTCGACGGCAGGCGCTGCATCCATTCGCGCCACTGCGTGCTCGACGCGCCCAGCGTCTTCAGGGCCAACACGCCGGGCGAATGGATCCACCCCGACACGGTGTCGGTCGAAACCGTGGTCGCAGTGGCGCACAGCTGCCCGTCAGGCGCCATCCGCTACCAGCGGCACGACGGCGGGGCCGACGAGGCCGCGCCGCCGGTCAATCAGTTGCGCATCCGCGAGAACGGGCCGTACGCCGTGCACGCGGCGCTGACCATCGCCGGCCGGGACGACGGCTTTCGCGCCACGCTGTGCCGCTGCGGCCAGTCGAACAACAAGCCCTGGTGCGACAGCTCGCATGTGGCGGCCGGCTTCATCGCGAGTGGCGAGCCGAAGAGCGGCAGCATCGAACCGCTGGCCGTGCGCAACGGGCCGCTGGAAGTGACGCCGATGAAGAACGGCCCGCTGCAAGTCCGCGGCAATCTGGAGATGTGCGCTGGCACCGGGCGCACGGTGGCGCGCATCGTCGAAGCCCGGCTGTGCCGCTGCGGGCAATCGAAGAACAAGCCCTTCTGCGACCTCTCGCATCTGGCGGCGGGCTTCGTGGCCGACGGCGAATCGTCACCGCACTGAACAGGATGCGGGCCGACCCACCGAGGCAGCCTTGATCTGAATCAATGCCTTGCCCGAGACCCGGGCACAGACTCGGCGAATCGTCCTACAAGGAGATCGCCCCATGTCCACCACCCGCAGGCTTTGGTGGGGCCTCAGCGCCCTGCTCGTTGTCGGCTTCAGCATTCTGCTGTGGATGGGCACCGAGATTCATCGGCAGGCACCGCCGATGCCGCAATCCGTCGTCACCGAGCGTGGCGAGACCGTGTACACGCGCGCCGACATCGAGCAGGGCCGTCAGGTCTGGCAAAGCATCGGCGGCCAGCAGCTGGGCTCGATCTGGGGCCACGGTGCGCTGGTGGCACCCGACTGGTCGGCGGACTGGCTGCACCGCGAGGCGGTGGCCTGGCTCGACCTGCGCGCACGCGAAAAGGACGCCCTCGCCTACGACCGGCTCGACGCCGGTCAGCAGGCGCGTGTGCAGGCCGAACTGCGCCCGCTGATTCGGCGCAACACCTTTGATGCGGCCAGCGGCAACATCGTGATTCCGACGCAGCGTGCGCAGGCGATCGCGCAGGTGGCTGCGCACTACAGCAGCCTGTTTTCCAACGATCCGGCCACCCACGCGCTGCGCGAGGGCTATGCGATGCGCGAGGACACCGTGCCCGACGCGCAGCACCGCCGTGCGCTCGGGGCGTTCTTTTTCTGGACCAGCTGGGCAGCCGTCACCGAGCGCCCGGGCGAGGCCATGACGTACACGCAGATCTGGCCCTACGAACCGCTGGTGGGCAATGCGCCCACCTCGACCACCTTCATCTGGAGCGTGTTCAGCGTGCTGTTCATGATCGCCGGCATCGCCCTGCTGGGCTGGCACAACGCGGTCTGGCACCACAAGGACAAGGCCGAGGCACTGGCGCCGCCGCTGCGCGACCCGCTGGAGGGCATGGTGCCGACGCCGTCGATGCGCGCCACGGCCAAATACTTCTGGCTGGTGCTGGCGCTCTTTCTGGTGCAGATCCTGCTCGGCGCGACCACCGCGCACTACCAGGTGGAGGGCCAGAACGCTTACGGCGTGGCGCTGTCCGAGGTGTTGCCGTACTCGCTGACGCGCAGCTGGCATACGCAGCTGGCGGTGCTGTGGATCGCCACCGCGTGGCTTGCCACGGGGCTGTACATCGGGCCGGCAATTTCGGGGCACGAGCCGAAGTTTCAGCGGCTGGGCGTGAACGCATTGTTCGTCTGCCTGATCGTGATCGTCGTCGGCGCGTTCGCCGGGCAGTGGTTCGCGGTGATGCAGAAGCTGGGGCTGGCCAACAACTTCTGGTTCGGTCACCAGGGTTGGGAATACACCGACATCGGCCGCTTCTGGCAGTGGTTCCTGTTCATCGGGCTGCTGCTGTGGTTGACGCTGGTGGGCCGCGCGCTGTGGCCGGCGCTGCGCCGCAAGGACGAGATGTCGTCGATCGTCGGCCTGCTCTTCCTGTCCACCGTGGCCATTGGCCTGCTCTACGGCGCAGGGCTGATGTGGAGCGAGCACACCCACCTGTCGATGGTGGAGTACTGGCGCTGGTGGGTGGTGCACCTGTGGGTCGAGGGCTTCTTCGAAGTGTTCGCCATCGCGGTGATCAGCTTCCTATTCGTCAAGCTCGGTCTCGTGCGCGGCAGCACCGCCACCATCAACGTGCTTTTCGCGACCATCATCTTCATGGCCGGCGGCATCCTTGGCACCTTCCACCACCTTTACTTCGCCGGCACCACCACGGCGGTGGTGGCGCTGGGGGCCAGCATCTCGGCACTGGAAGTGGTGCCGCTGGCGCTGATCGGCCTGGAGGCGTACGAGACCTGGCGCCACGGCCAGGCCACGCCGTGGATGCAGCGCTACCGCTGGCCCATCGTGTTCTTCCTGGCGGTGAGTTTCTGGAACCTGGTCGGCGCGGGGCTGTTCGGCTTCCTCATCAACACGCCGCTGGCGCTGTACTACATGCAGGGTTTGAACCTGACCGCACTGCACGGCCACACCGCGCTGTTCGGCGTCTACGGCATGCTCGGCCTCGGCCTGATGCTGTTCTGCCTGCGCGGCCTGAAGCCCGACGTGCAGTGGAACAACGGCACGCTGGCGGCGGCGTTCTGGTCGCTCAACATCGGCCTCGCGCTGATGGGCCTGCTCACCTTGCTGCCGATGGGCGTGCTGCAGTTGCAGGCCGCACTAGAAAACGGCTACTGGTACGCGCGCTCGGCCGAGTTCATGGGCAAGCCGCTGATCCACCTGCTGGTGTGGATGCGCGTGCCCGGCGACACCGTGTTCAGCGCCGGCGCGCTGCTGATGGCGTGGTTCGTGTTCCGGCTGTGGGTCGCGCCCAAGCGCGAGCCGCTGCGTGAGCCGCTGGTGGTTCGGCCGATCAAGCCGCAGACCACTTGATCGAGTTCTATCCGCAGATCCGCGCCGTCCACATCGGCGCGGTCATCGCCAGCGGCGCGCTGTTCGCGCTGCGCGGCGCGGGCGTGCTGAGCGGCGCCCGCTGGCCGATGGCCGCGCCGCTGCGCTAC
>JANNEI010000676.1:0-2520 GCA_031378565.1 Burkholderiales bacterium | reverse complement strand
TGCCGGGGCTGCTGGGGCGCAGCGGCAATTTCGAGGTGATCGCCTTCGGGCTGCTGATGATCGTGTTCCTGCAACGCAGCCGCAATGGCTTGTGGCCGCTGTTGGCACGCTGGGTGCCGCGCCAGAAGCCCGGCCTGCCCGACCGGCCTGCCGACCGCAACCCGTTGCCGCGCAGGCCGCTGCCGCCGCCCGGCAGCCTGCTGCTCGAAGCGAAGGCGGTGACGAGGCGCTTCGGCGGGCTGGTCGCCAACAACGCGATCGACCTGCGGGTGCACGCCGGCGAGATCGTGGCACTCATCGGCCCGAACGGTGCCGGCAAGAGCACCTTCTTCGACCAGGTGTCGGGGCTGGACACGCCGACCTCGGGCGAGGTGGTGTTTCTCGGTCGGCCGATCACCGGCCACGGCTCGCGCGCCATCGCGCGGCTCGGCATGAGCCGCAGCTTCCAGCACGTGCGTTTGCTGGCGTCGATGAGCGTGCTCGACAACGCGGCGCTCGGTGCGCACCTGCGCGGCCGGCGCGGTGCGCTCAGCGCCGCGCTGCGGCTCGACCGCAAGGAAGAATCGCAACTGCTGGCCGAGGCCGCCCGGCAGGTGGAGCGTGTCGGCCTGCAAGCCCATTTGTTCGATGCTGCCGGCACGCTGGCGCTGGGCCAGCAGCGCACGCTGGAGATCGCCCGCGCGCTCGCCTCTGACCCCTGCCTGCTGCTGCTCGACGAGCCTGCCGCGGGCCTGCGCCACGCCGAGAAGGGCGCACTGGCCGAACTGCTGCGCAAGCTGCGTGGCGAGGGCATGGCGATCTTGCTGGTCGAGCACGACATGGACTTCGTGATGGGGCTGGTCGACCGCGTGATCGTGATGGACTTCGGCCAGAAGATCGCCGAAGGGCTGCCGGCCGAGGTGCAGCGCGATCCTGCCGTGCTCGAAGCGTATCTGGGCGGGGTGGACGAGTGAATACACCAGCGACCGCGCCGCTGCTGGAGGTGCGCGGCCTGAGCGTCGCCTACGGCGCGGTCGAGGCGGTCACCGAGGTCAGTCTCAGCGTCGGTGCAGGGCAGATCGTCACCGTGATCGGCCCGAACGGTGCCGGCAAGACGACGCTGCTGTCGGCCATCATGGGCGTGCTGCGGTCGCGCGGCGAGATCGTCTTCGACGGCACGCTGCGGCGCGCGCCGCAGGTCGAGCAGATGGTCGCCGCCGGCATGACGCTGGTGCCCGAGAAGCGCGAGTTGTTTGCCGGAATGAGCGTCCAGGACAACCTGCTGCTGGGTGCCTTCCAGCGCTATCGGACGCGCCAGCGTGACCACGCGCAGACGATGGACGAGGTGTTTGCGCTGTTCCCGCGGTTGCAGGAGCGGCGCGCCCAGTTGGCCGCCACGCTGTCGGGCGGTGAGCGCCAGATGCTGGCGGTCGGCCGCGCGCTGATGGCCCGGCCGCGCCTGCTGATGCTCGACGAGCCCAGCCTGGGCCTGGCCCCGTTGATCGTGCGCGAAGTCTTCCGCACCATCGCCGAGTTGCGACGCCGCGGCGTGGCGATCCTGCTGGTCGAGCAGAACGCGCGCGCCGCCTTGCAGGTGGCCGACCACGCCTATGTGCTGGAGAACGGCAGCGTGTCGATGCACGGCCCGGCACACGAACTGGCGCAGGACCGCAGGGTGATCGAGGCGTATCTGGGGCTGGGGGCCAGGCAGCAGGACCGGCTGGGCGGCTGAGTGGCTGGGCGGATGAGCGGATGAGCGCCGCCGGGTCGAATCGTCAGGCTTCGCCGCTGCTACCCCGGGATTTCCGGTTCAACCAATGTGGCGAGTTGTGCCAGCGATTCCTGCCAGCCCAGGTAGCACATCTCCAGAGGAATGACGTCGGGAATGCCTTCCTGCACGATGTTGATTTCGGTCCCGCACAGAACGGCCTTCAAGGTCACCGACACCTGAAGCACGCCCGGGAGATTCGGATCGTCGAACTTGTCGGTGTAGCGGATCAGCTCGTTCGGAACGAGTTCCAGATACTCCCCGCCGAAGGAGTGCGCATTGCCCGAGGAGAAGTTGCGGAACGACATTCGAAACGTCCCGCCGACTTTGGCGTCCATCTGATGCACCTGGCAGGTGAAGCCGTAGGGCGGAATCCACTTGCTCATTGCATCGGGCTCCAGGAATGCGCGATAGACCTTTGCGGGTGTGCTGCGAAGCACGCGGTGAAGCTGGACTTGGCGGGAGGACATGGCGGGTTTTCCTTTGCTGATGGGATGGTCGATCGTGGGTTCGGGGCTGCACAAGAGCGCTCTGTCGCCTCCTTCACGACGATCAGACTCCAGCCATTTCGACATCCTGGATGCGGGCGAAGGCCGACGACCTGCCGGCGACTGTACGCGACGCCGAACGTGTCGGCAGCCTGTCAGTTCGACAAGCGGACCACGTCGCCGACGCTGAGTTCACCGCTGCCGCACACCTCGGCGTAGACGCCGAGGTCACCGTGCTTGAAGTGCTTCAGCAGCGCCAGCGGCACGCCGCGGTCGCGCTCGGCG
>JANNEI010000363.1:0-1645 GCA_031378565.1 Burkholderiales bacterium | reverse complement strand
TGACCCTTGCATTTGCATCAGCCGCCAGTTCGGCCAGCCCAGCCAGCCCATCCAATTGGCGCGTGGTGGTGGATGTCACTCGATTCGAGTCGTTTCCCGGCCGCGAGGTGCGCCTGGACAGCCGCTGGTCGGCCTCAGCGGCCCAGCGCGACGCCGCCACCATCGGTTGTCGCTCGGTGATCCGCGAGAGCGTCGGCGAGGGCATGCTGGCGCTGGCCGCAGGCCATCGCAGCGCGGTGGCCCGACTCGCCGACGAGATCGCGCAACAGGTCAAGGCACTGCAGCGCGGTGAGTCCGGCCGGTGCACGACGCCGGCCGATGCGCCCACGGGCTGAATCGGCGAAAGGGTGTGTCGAGTGCGGCCGGGGCCGCACTCAAAGCACTTCGAAGAAGCGCATCAGCACCTCGCTCGGCTGGCGCAGGCCGGTGCCCACGAACATCCGCTGCATCAGCCACGCCAACGCTGGCGCGCTGGCCTCGAAGCGCGGCGCACAGCGGAAGTAGACGTCGGCCGGCTCGACCGGCTCGCCGCGCAGCAGGCGCGCCATGACCTCGGGCTCGGCGGTGCGCAGCGCGTCGTTGTGGACATAGATGCGGTCGCCTGCGTCGGTTTCGAGAACGTAGCGCGCTTCCAGTCGCGCCATGCGTTCGCTGACGATCAGTTGGAAGTCGGCACCACCGGCCAGCACCCGCGCCGACCAATCTCGCGCTGTGCACGTGCCACCGAGGATCGGGATCACGCGGCGCAAGCCGTGCCCCGTCGCGCCGACCTCGATCGGCGCTGCGACCTGCACCGTCAGGTCGGCGAAGCGCGACAGCGGCGGTGCCCCAAGCGGGTCGTCGGTGAGGCGACTCACTTGACCAGCTTCCACTGCCCGCCTTCCACCTTGACCATCACCTGGCTGCGCATGTCCACGCCGTTGTGGTCCTTGTCGCTGAGGTTGAAGACGCCTTGCGTGCCGACGAATTCCTTCAAACCCTCGACCGCGTCGCGCAGTCCGGTGCGGAACTCGTCGCTGCCGGGTTTGCCCTTCTTCAGCGCGACCGGAATCGCCGCGTTCAGCCACAGGTGGGCGTCCCACGCCGTGGCCCCGAACAATGAGCGCGAGCCCGCGCCGTGCTTCGCCTCGTAGCGCTTGACGTAGTCCACGCCGGGTGCCTTGACCGGGTTGTTGTCGGGCAACTGGTCGGCCACCAGCACCGGTGCCACCGTCATGAAGCTGCCCTCCAGTTCCTTGCCGCCAACGCGCAGGAAGTCGGCATTCGCCACGCCCTGTGTCTGGTAGATCAGACCCTTGTAGCCGCGCTTGACGAGTTCGACGTGCGGCAGCGCGCCGGGCGTGCCGGCGCTGAAGATGTAGACCGCGTCGGGGTTGGCCGCCATCAGCTTGAGCACCTGCGAGGTGGCGCTGGTGTCGGTCTGCGCATACTTTTCCACCGCCACGATCTTCACGCCCTTGGCCGGTGCCAGCCGCTCGATCGCCTTCAGGAAACCCTCGCCGTAGCTGGTGGTGATCCCGATGGTGCCGACCGTGGTCGCCTTGTTCAGCGCCATGTGGTCGAGCACCGCGTTGATCGAGATCGTCTCGGTCGGTGCCATCTTGAAGGCCCAGCGGCGCGGCCCATCTTGCGGCTCGACGATGGC
>JANNEI010000332.1:0-2709 GCA_031378565.1 Burkholderiales bacterium | reverse complement strand
AAATGCCTCCAGCGGGTGCGTGCGCGCGCGGCCCGGCTGCACCATCCGGTCCTGCTTGAGCAGGCGGATGTTGTTGACGAAAATCTCGCGCAGGCTCTCGGGCGAGTACACGATGTCGATCGCGCTGCCCCGGTATTGCTGAACCATCGCGGTGCGCTGCGGCCAGCGCGCGTAGGCCTCTTTGCGGATGGCCGCGAACACCTTCAGGTGGTGGTTGATGCGGCGCAGCTGGTAGGCGACCTCGACCAGGCCGAGCTGAGAGAAATACCAGATGTTCGGCGACAGCTCGCCGGTCACGCTCGGGCTCGCCGGCAGTTCTTCGACGTGCTTGTTGAAGTACTCGTCGATGCAGTCGATGAAGATGGTCAGCGGCGCCTTCAGCGCGCGCAGCCTGGGCACCAGGTGCCCGTCGGTGTCGGTGGCGCAGCGTTGCAGTTCGCTCGGCGTGAAGTCGAGCAGCCGCACGAAATGGTCGATCACGCTGTGCAGTTGCACGTCGCCGATCAGGCCGCTGAGCCGCGGCCCGACGTTCAGGTTGCCGGCCGCGCCCACCTGCTTCAGCGAGGCCATCGCGATCGCCGCCAGCCAGACCTTCGACCAGGGCAGCGGCGACGCCGAAAAGAAGGCGATCGACTCGCGGCTGAAAATCTTGTCGCCGATCGGCTTGTCGAGCAGGTTGCCGCTGGGCAGGCAGACCGCGTGCCCTTCGCGCTGGTACAGGATGCGCTTGGCCTTCAGCAGCAGCGTCTTGCCGAAGCCCTTGGTGCCGATGACGATGAACTTGTCGTCGCGCCCCGGCGTCAGGAAGCCTTCGATCTCCGGCGTTCGGTGCAGCAGCGACTCGTCGAAATCCTCTGCGACGCGGATGTCGTCGGCGTCCACGGTCCACGCGCGCATCGGCCCTCCCGGCTCGTCATTGGTGACGCAGTGCAAGGATAGTGGCTTGCGCCGCGGGCGTCCACGCACGCCGCGCGTGCCGCAGGTCGAGGCCGTCGGTTCAGCCGCGCCGCGCCGACACCACGATGCCGCCGACGATCAGCGCGAACGCCCCTGCATGGAACCACTGCGGCGCTTCGCCCAGCACCGCCGCCGACAGCACGGCGGCAAACAGCGGCGTCAGGTTGCTGAAGAACGCGGCCAGCACCGGCCCGCCCAGCGACACGCCCAGGCCCCAGCAGCGGTACGCGATGACGGACGGGCCCACCGCCACGTACAGCAGCGCCGCCAGCACCCAGGCGTTCCACTGCAGCGGCGGCGCGCCCAGCGCCGTTTCAGCCGCCGCAGAGGCAGCGGCACCGAGCAGGCCGAACAGCGTTTGCACCAGCAGGAACTCGGCCCAGTTCCAGTCGCGTGAGCCGCCCTTGATCAGCACGTTCGGTGCGTTGGGCGGCTGCATCGACGCTGGCGGCCGGGCCAGCCGCCAGCTGTAGCAGGCCCACGCGGCGGTGGCCACCACCACGTAAAGATCGCCGCGCACGAAGTGCACGCGCGCCAGCGCCGACAGGTCGCCGCGCGCAATCACCAGCAGCACGCCGCCGATCGACAGCGCCGCACCCAGCAGTTGGCGCGGCGTCGGGTGCTCGGCATAGAACAGCGTGCCCACCGCCAGCATCCAGACTGGCAGGCTGGCGGCGATCAGCGTCACGTTGATCGGCGTGGAGGTGACCAGCGCCATGTATTGCATCGCGTTGTAGGTGCCCACGCCCAGCAGCCCGAGCAGCAACAGGTGCGGCCAGCGCGCCATGATCTGGCGCGGCTCGCGCAGCACCCGCCAGCCCAGCGGCAGCAGGATCAGCGCAGCCAGTGCCCAGCGCAGGAAGTTCAGCGTCAGCGGCGGCACGCTGCCCACCGCCATTCGGCCGACCACCGCGTTGCCGGCCCACAGCAGCGGCGGCAGGGTCAGCAGGATGGCGGTGCGCGCATCGAGCCGGCTCACTGGTGCACCCCGATTGCCGAGTACAGCAATCGACCCGCCGGGCGGGTCGTGCCTTGCTTGGGGCGGCCCGGTGCGGCGGCCCGTTTTGAACAGGTTGACACGGAATGTCTGATCGGCCCGCTCACGCCGGCATCGCCTGGCCGCAGTTCCAGCACTGCTCGAACGGCCCGTCGATCTGCTCGCCGCAGCCGGGGCAGCGCCAGCGGCGGTGCACCGGGTTGCGCAGCTGGTCGAGCAGCACGCGCGCCGCTTCCAGCCGCCCGTCGTCCATCACCCACAACTCGGGCAAGCTCTGGTCGGGCGGCACCTCGCCGGCAATGCTGCTGGCGTAGGCGCGCTGCACCGTGGTGGGGATGCCGGCGTGGCTCAGCAGGTCGGACCACAGCGTCGCCAGGGCGAGGTTGGGTGCCGTGGTCAGGCGTTTCATGGGCTTGGAAGAGGGCGGTGAGCGCAGGCGGGGCAGTGCTGGCACGATAGCGCACCTTCACAGCACGCCACGGAGAAACAGCATGCCCCAACAGACCAGCGCCACCGTTCGAGTCGATCAACACGGCGGCCCCGAAGCGATGCACCTCGTCGACCTGCCGGTGGGTGACCCCGGGCCGGGCGAGATTCGCATCCGCCACCATGCCTGCGGCCTGAATTTCATCGACGTGTACCAGCGCTCTGGTGTGTACACGCTGCCGATGCCACTGTCGCTGGGCATGGAGGCGGCGGGCGTGGTCGAGGCGGTGGGTGATGGTGTGACGCACCTGAAAGTCGGCGACCGCGCC
>JANNEI010000327.1:0-3358 GCA_031378565.1 Burkholderiales bacterium | reverse complement strand
CACGCGTGCCGGTGCGCCCGATGCGCACCTCGGCCACCTGATGCGCTACGTGAATCCGCTCGACGGCGGTTGGGCGATGCCGACGATGGCGACCATGATCCGGCTGCTGCCGACGGGCTTCGCGACCCTGCCCTACCGGTCCAGCGACGCGATGATCTTCATCGCCGTCGAAGGACGCGGCGCGATCTGCGTCGGCGAGCAGCACTTCGACCTGTCGCCGCACGACATCGTCGTCGTGCCCGGCTGGATGAGCCACACGCTGCACGCCGACGACGACCTGGTGCTGTTCTCGTATTCCGATCGGGCCGCGCAAGAGAAGCTGGGCTTCTTCCGCGAACAGCGGCTGTCGGCCTGATCCCCCCTCGACAACCGATCGACAAAAGAGAACGGAGAATGACGCCTCGCCCGGGTGCCTCGGCGGGTGCCTTGACAGGGTGAAACGCCGCCGGCCTCAGCCGCCGGGGCACCCGAGACACCCCGGATTTGTGGTTGACCGACGACCTGTGCGAATTGTCCGACAACAGCTTGCGCGGCCGACCTATACCCGACGCATCGATGCGTGCCTAACCTTCATGGTGTGTTTACCACTGAAGAAGGGTCCGTCATGCGAGTTCAACTTTTCCCCCTGACCGCTACCACCATCGCGATCGCTGCCGCCCTGAGCCTTGCTGCTTGCGACAAACGGAATGATGACCGCACGGTGGGGCAGAAGATCGATTCCGCGATTGCCAAGACAGAGCAGAAAACCGACCAGGCCGGTGCTGAAATCAAGAAGGATGTCGACGCGGCGCGCAACAGCACCAGCCAGGCTGTGGACACCGCGGGCTCGAAGATGAAGGACGCCGCCATCACCACGGGCATCAACGCCGGGTTGGCACGCGATGCTTCGTTGAGCGCGCTGAAGATCGACGTGGACACGAGTGCAGGCAAGGTTTCCCTGCGCGGGACCGCACCCGATGCCGCCGCGCGCGACCGCGCCACGCAGCTGGCCAAGAATGTCGACGGCGTGCTGAGCGTCGACAACCAGCTCCAAGTCCGCAAATAGTCCGCGCCTGAGCGTCGGACTGCCGGACAGCGCACAGCGCACGACAACGAAGTCAGCCATGAGCACATCACCAGTCGCCCTCGCGCCGCAGCCATTCCTGCTGCGGTTCGTGTCGCTGTTCGTGCCAGGCCGCTCGTTCGAGTTTCCGTGCGACGCGGCAGGGCATGTCGATCTGGAAGCCCTGTCCGACCGGGGCCGGATCAATTACTTCTTTGCCCGCGGAATGGTCGGCCGTGACTACTCCACACCGCGCATTTGCGGCACCGCATCGGGCTGATTCCGTCCACGGCCAATCTCCTGCACGCCTCTCCCTCACACCGATGTCAACCCACAAGGAAACTGCCATGAACACACCGCAAGAAACGCTCGAAAACCGCACCCATCCCGATCCCATCACCGGCGCCCCCGGCGCACATCCGGTCGGAACCGGCATCGGAGCCATCCTCGGCGGTGCCGCCGCCGGAGCCGCCACCGGTACGGTCGCGGGCCCGGTCGGCACGGTCATCGGCCTGGCGGTCGGTGCCATCGTTGGCGGGCTGGCCGGCAAGGGCGTGGCCGAGTCGATCGACCCGACGCTCGAAGACGCGTACTGGCGCGACAACTACAAGGAACGGCCTTACGTGGACGGCGACATGACCTACGACGACTACGGGCCTGCCTATGGCTTCGGCGTCGATTCGTACGAGCGCTACAAGGGCCGCCGATTCGACGAAGTGGAACCCGACCTGTCGCTCGGCTGGGACCGGGCGCGCGGCACGTCGAGCCTGGACTGGGACCGTGCGAAGCACGCGACCCGCGATGCCTGGAGCCGGGTCGGCGACACCGTGGAGCGCGCGATTCCGGGAGACTCGGATCGCGACGGCAAGTAGCCATTGCGGCCTGCTCCGCCGCTTCACCGCCCTGACTGGAGAACACCATGAAACCTGTCGATGCAGAACCGAAAGAACCATCGAGATTTCAGGGCGAGGGCATCTACCAGGCCGCGCGGCGTCAGCGTGAAGCCGCAGCCTCGTTCGTGAAGTCCGGCCAGGTCGACAACGTCGCGCACGAGGCTGCGCCCGACACACAGGGCGAAGCTGACGAACTGAAGAAAGCCGAGCAGGCGCGCAAGCCCTGAGCCGTCAACCCGAAAAAAAGACCCGTCATGACGCTTGCGTCACGGGTCTTTTTTTGTGATTGACGATCACGGGTCGATTGCAAGCAAAAACCTGATCCACCCGATCCACCCCGATTCACCCCGATTCACCAACAACCCTTCTTGAAGGATTCGACTCATGGCAACCCGAAAATCTTCGCCAAGCGGCCCCGTTGCCACCCCGAGCGTGGCGGAAAAAGCTTCGGCGAAAACCTCGGCCAGCCGGCCGCTGAAACCATCGCCGCGCCCAGCCGCAGGCGCAGACGCACAAGCAGACGCACAAGCGCAGCAGGCCGCCCAGACGCAGGCCGTCGTCTCGTCCATTCCCTACAACGCCAACAAGGCGCTTGAACACGGCCGCGCCAATGCGGTGTCGCCGCCCAAGGGAATCACCTCTGAACCGGCGTCGGCGCTGGTGACCGCCAGCACCCTCTCGGAGCGAAACGCGTCGGCGAAAACCGGGCGCGGCAGCCCGGCCGTGGGGGTGAACGCCGCCACAGCGTCGCTGGACCGTGCGCGCAGCGACCCGGGCGGCCAGGTGCTGACGACGAACCAGGGCGTGGCGATTGCCGACAACCAGAACTCGTTGAAGGCCGGTCTGCGCGGGCCGACCGTGCTCGAAGACTTCATATTGCGCGAGAAGATCACCCACTTCGACCACGAGCGAATTCCCGAGCGCATCGTCCACGCTCGCGGCTCGGCGGCGCACGGCTACTTCGAGGCCTACGAATCGCTGACCGACCTGACCCGGGCCGCGCCGTTCGCCCAAGCCGGCAAACGAACGCCGGTCTTCGTTCGGTTCAGCACCGTGGCCGGCGAGCGTGGGTCGACCGACACCGCGCGTGACGTGCGGGGCTTCGCCGTCAAGTTCTACACCGACGAAGGCAACTGGGACCTCGTCGGAAACAACATTCCGGTGTTCTTCATCCAGGACGCGATGAAGTTCCCGGACCTGGTCCACGCCGTGAAACCCGAACCGCACAACGCGATCCCGCAGGCCGCGTCGGCGCATGACACGTTCTGGGATTTCGCCTCGCTGATGCCCGAGACAACGCACATGCTGATGTGGGTGATGTCCGACCGGGGGATCCCGCGCAGCCTGCGGATGATGCAGGGCTTCGGTGTGCACACCTTCCGCTTGATCAACGCGCAGGGTGAATCGCATTTCGTCAAGTTTC
>JANNEI010000302.1:0-13435 GCA_031378565.1 Burkholderiales bacterium | reverse complement strand
TAGCCGCTGAAGCCGACGACTTTCATGTCACATTCTTTTGCATCAGCAATTCTCGGCGATGTAGGACTTGACGGCGTCCACGCTGGCCGGC
Organism: Burkholderiales bacterium; assembly: GCA_031378565.1. Lineage (GTDB taxonomy): Bacteria > Pseudomonadota > Gammaproteobacteria > Burkholderiales > Burkholderiaceae_C > JANYJJ01. The sequence continues at coordinate 13,344 of JANNEI010000302.1, read as the reverse complement.
ATGACCGTGAAGCGCTTGGGGAGTTGCTCGATGTGGGCCAACCGCGGCGGCCGATCGGGTTCGATGCCCAGTGCCTCGACGATGGTTTGCGCAAACTTGGCCGGCAGCGCGGTTTCCAGCACGATCATCGGCACCCCGGGCTCCGCATGTTCGCGTGCCACCTTCAGGCCGTCGGCGGTGTGCGTGTCGACCATGACACCGAAGCGCTGCCAGGTGTCGCGGATGGTAGCCAGCCGGTCCGCGTGGCTGCTGGCCCCGGAGACGAAACCGAAACCTGCGAGACGCGCAAATTCGTCGGCACCGATGCTGAACGAGCCGTGCTGCTCTACATCGGTCTTGAACAATTGCGACGTGCGTGCGGCGTCGCGGCCCAGCAGGTCGAACACGAAACGCTCGAAGTTCGAGGCCTTGGAAATGTCCATCGACGGGCTGGAAGTTTCGAAGGTTTCGACGCTGGATCGAACGCGGTAGGTGCCGGTGCGGAAGAACTCGTCGAGCACGTTGTTCTCGTTCGTTGCGAGCACCAGATGCCTGATCGGCAGCCCCATCATGCGGGCGACATGGCCGGCGCAGATGTTGCCGAAGTTGCCCGAAGGCACCGCGAAGCTGACCTGCTGTTGGTTGGATGCGGTGGCTTGAAAGTAGCCCGCGAAGTAGTACACCACCTGCGCCAGCAAGCGCGCCCAGTTGATCGAGTTGACGGTGCCGATCTTGAAACGGCGCTTGAAGTCCAGATCGTTGGACACCGCCTTGACGATGTCCTGGCAATCGTCGAACACGCCTTCCACCGCGATGTTGTGGATGTTCGCGTCTTGCAGGCTGAACATCTGCGCCTTTTGAAACGCGCTCATGCGGCCCTTCGGCGACAGCATGAAAACGCGCACGCTGGCCTTGCCGCGCATCGCGTACTCGGCCGCGCTGCCGGTGTCGCCCGAAGTGGCACCCAGGATGTTGAGCGTCTCGCCGCGCCGCGCGAGTTCGTACTCGAACAGGTTGCCCAGCAACTGCATCGCCATGTCCTTGAACGCCAGCGTCGGGCCGTTCGACAGCGCTTGCAGACTGAGCCCGGGTTCCAGCGGCTTCAGCGGCGTGATCTGCGAGGTTCCGAACACTTCCTGCGTGTAGGTTTTGGCGACCAGCGCACGCAGGTCGGCGGCAGGAATGTCGTCGATGAACAGAGACAGAATCTCGAACGCCAGGTCGGGATAGGCGAGGCCGCGCCAGCGTGCGAGCGTGGCGGCGTCGACCTGCGGGTAGTGCGTTGGCAGGTACAGCCCACCATCGGGTGCCAGGCCTTCGAGCAGGATGTCGCAGAAGCGGCGCGGCGTGTTGTCGCCTCGGGTGCTGAGGTAGTTCAAGGTGACTGCTTCCGCCGCGCTCAGTTCAGCTCTTCCTTGCGAATCCGCACGATGGGTGCCAGCACGGTCGTCAGCGCCTGCATCTGCGCGATGGCCTGGTTCATTTCGCCTTCCACGGTGTCGTGCGTGAGGATGATGACGTCGGTCTGCGCCTCGCCGTCGGCCGACTCACGCTGCAGCAACGCGTCGATGGAAATGTCGTGTTCGGCGAGGATGCCGGTGATGCGCGCCAGCACACCGGTCTGGTCGGCCACCTGCAGGCGCAGGTAGAAGCTGGAGACGACCTGTGCCATCGGCAGGATGGGCGTGGCCGCCAGTGCGTCGGGCTGAAACGCCAGGTGCGGCACGCGGTGGTCGGGCAGCGCGGTGTGCAGCCGGGTGATATCGACCAGGTCGGCAATCACTGCCGAGGCGGTGGGTTCCGAGCCCGCGCCCTTGCCGTAGTACAGCGTGGTGCCGACCGCGTCGCCATGCACCATGACGGCGTTCATCGCGCCCTCGACATTGGCGATCAGGCGTTTCACCGGAATCAGCGTCGGGTGCACCCGCAGTTCGATGCCATTCGGGCGGCGACGCGTGATGCCGAGCAGCTTGATGCGGTAGCCGAGTTGTTCGGCGTAGGTGATGTCGGCCGCCTGCAGGCGGGTGATGCCTTCGACATAAGCGCCGTCGAACTGCACCGGGATGCCGAAAGCGATGGCGCTCATCAGCGTGGTCTTGTGGGCCGCGTCGACGCCTTCGATGTCGAAGGTGGGGTCGGCTTCGGCGTAGCCCAGGGCTTGCGCCTGCTTCAGCACCACCTCGAAATCCAGGCCCTTGTCGCGCATCTCGGACAGGATGAAATTGGTGGTGCCGTTGACGATGCCGGCAATCCATTCGATGCGGTTGGCGGTGAGCCCCTCGCGCAGCGACTTGATGATGGGGATGCCGCCGGCCACTGCCGCCTCGAAGGCCACGACCACGCCCTTCTCGCGCGCCGCCGCAAAGATCTCGGTGCCGTGCACCGCGAGCAGCGCCTTGTTGGCCGTGACCACATGCTTGCCGGCAGCAATCGCCTCCATCACCAGCGCCCTGGCAATTCCGTAGCCGCCGATCAGCTCGACGACGATGTCGATCTCCGGGTTGGCGATGACGGCGCGGGCGTCGCTGACCACCCGCGCCGCGTCACCGACCACGGCCTTGGCGCGCGCCGTGTCCAGGTCGGCCACCATCGTGATGGCAATGCCGCGCCCGGCCCGGCGCTGGATTTCTTCCTGGTTGCGTTGCAGCACGTTGAAGGTGCCGCTGCCCACGGTGCCAATGCCCAGCAAGCCCACTTGAATCGGTTTCATGGTGTTGTGGATGCCGAGCGAGGCATCGCTGAATCATTCAATGAGAGTGACGTTTCCGGTAATGCCCGAGGAAGCGCGCAATGCGGCCGATCGCATCCGCCAGGTCATCGGAGTTGGGCAGGAAGACGAGACGGAAGTGGTCTGGTGCGCTCCAGTTGAAGCCGCTGCCCTGCACGATCAACACCTTTTCTTCGGACAGCAATTCGTAGGCGAACTGCTGGTCGTCAACGATCGGATACAGCTTCGGGTCGAGGCGCGGAAACATGTACAGCGCAGCCTTTGGCTTGACCACGCTGACGCCGGGAATGTCGGTCAGCAACCTGTAGGCGATGTCGCGCTGGCGGCACAGGCGGCCGCTGGGTGCCACCAGGTCCTTGATGCTCTGGTAGCCGCCCAGGGCGGTCTGGATCGCGAGTTGGCCCGGCGTGTTCGCGCACAGGCGCAGCGAGGCCAGCATGTTCAGGCCTTCGATGTAGTCGCGCGCATGCCGCTTTTCGCCCGACACCACCATCCAGCCGGCGCGGTAGCCGCACGAGCGGTAGTTTTTCGACAAGCCGTTGAAAGTCACGAACAACACGTCATCGGCCAGCGACGCCATGCTGGTGTGGGTGTTGCCGTCGTACAGCGTTTTGCTGTAGATCTCGTCGGCGAAAACGATCAGTTCATGCTGGCGCGCCACTTCGATGATCTGCAGCAGCACCGCGTCGGAATACAGCGCGCCGGTCGGGTTGTTCGGGTTGATGACGACGATGCCGCGCGTGCGCGCAGTGATCTTTCGTTGGATGTCCTCGATGTCGGGCATCCAGCCAGACTGCTCGTCGCAAACGTAGTGAACCGGCCTGCCGCCCGACAGCCCGACGACCGCCGTGTACAGCGGGTAGTCGGGCGACGGGATCAGCACCTCGTCGCCATCATCGAGCAGCGCGTTCATGCTCATCGCGATCAGTTCGGACGCGCCATTGCCGAGGTAGACGTCGTCGAGCGTGACGCCGAGAACGCCCTGCTCCTGGGTTGAATGCACCACTGCCTTGCGCGGCGCGAACAAGCCCTTGCTGTCGGTATAGCCCGCCGCGTGGGGCAGGTTGCGGATCATGTCCTGCACAATTTCGTCAGGCGGCTCCAGGCCGAAGGCGGCGATGTTGCCGATGTTCAGCTTGATGATCTTGTGGCCCTCTTCTTCCATCTGGCGGGCCTTGTCGAGCACCGGGCCGCGAATGTCATACGCGACGTTGGCCAGCTTGTTCGACTTGACGATCGGTTTCAAGGGAAATCTCCGGGCTCGCGTGCGTTTGCTGCACCGCAAAAACTACAATTTAACCACACGATATTGATGCGACGGAGGCACCCGACTTGAAGCTGCAAGCAGAACGAATGGAAGGCAGCAACGCGATTTCGCGCCACGGTCCGGGAGGCGTTGCCGTCAACGGCGTGGAGTACACGCGCAGCGTCGTGGTGCCGTGGAACGGATCGGTTCTGGCGTGGCCGGTGGCCACATTCGAATCCCTCACGCTGGAACACTTCGATCTGCTTGCGGCGCTGAAACCCGAACTGGTGATTTTCGGCAGCGGGCCGCAGCTTCGTTTCCCCCGGCCAGCGTTGCTGCGGCCGCTGATCGACGCGCGCATCGGCGTCGAAACGATGGACAGTGCAGCAGCCTGCCGAACCTACAACGTGCTGCTGAGCGAAGCCCGTGCGGTGGTGGCTGCGCTGATCTTCGAGTCCGATCCAGCCTCGCCGATCTGAAGACGCGGGCCGAAAGGCGTGACGAAAGCCCTATAATCGCTGGCTACGCCTGAGACGGCGCAACTCACCAGAATACCTCATGACGCCAGCCCTCAACAAACCCCTCCCGGAATTTGAAGCGCTCGCAACCGGAGGCGTGAAGTTCACGCCCCAGGCGTATGCCGGCAAAATCGTCGTTCTTTACTTTTATCCCAAAGACAACACACCCGGTTGCACCACCGAGGCGATGCAGTTCCGCGATCACCACAAAGATTTCCTGAAAGCCGGGGCGGTGGTGTTCGGCGTGTCGCGCGACAACATGACGTCGCACGACAAGTTCAAGCAAGCCCTGGAACTGCCCTTCGAGCTGATTGCCGACACCGAAGAAAAACTCTGCCACATGTTCGGCGTGGTCAAGAACAAGATCATGTACGGCAAGAAGGTGAAGGGCATCGAACGCAGCACCTTCATGATCGACACCGCGGGCGTGCTTCGCTCCGAATGGCGCGGCCTCAAGGTGGCCGGCCACGTCGAGGAAGTCCTGAAGGCGGTCAAGGCGCTCAAGAAGACGAGCTGAGCATCGGCGGCGCACTCAGCCGCGCCGCCAGCCTTCCGCCACCGACCTCGCCTGACCTTTCGTTCGGCGCGAGAACGCCTGGTGATCGTCGCGCGCCGGCAGCGACCGCCCTGGTTGCAACCGGGCAAGCCGCCTGGCACCGTGCTTCGTGTCGCGTTGCCGCCAGCAACCGCCAGCGTGGCGTGGCCCCGATGCCCGTCACGCGCATGAAACGTGCGTGACGCGCCCAAAACGTCGACGTGCCACGTCCGCCGACAGTCCCTCGCGCTCCGTGAAGCAGGGGACCGAAAGCGGTGAACGCTGTTCACGACTCGATTCCAAATCTCGCTGACTCCGCAGCGCCGCTCTCCGGTTCGGTTTCGCTCGCCACTGCCGGGCAACGCCCCTGTCGCAGGTGTTTCCGCCGCGTGAAGAATCTTGCAATTCCCCTCTTGAATGCGTGGGCAAGGCACCCACATCAAAAACGACATCAACAGAACCGCCATGGACTCAGCCGAAGTGACCCAGCCCACTCCCTCCCAAACCCCAACGAATGCGGACGCCGACCTGCACACATCGGACTCCGATTCTCCTGAAGCGTCGGCGTCAACCAAGCTCGCCGAGTTGGAAGCCAAACATGCCGAAGTGGCCGACGCCTACCTGCGCGCCAAGGCCGATGCCGAGAACACACGCCGACGTGCCGAAGAAGACGTTTCCAAGGCCCGCAAGTTTGCCGTCGAGGGTTTTGCCGACAGCCTGCTGCCGGTGAAAGACAGCCTGGAGGCCGCCATTGCGATCCCGGCCGCCACGCCCGAGCAGTTGCTGGAAGGCGTGCATGCCACGCTGCGCCAGCTGTCGGCCGCACTGGAGCGCAACAAGGTGATCGAGATCAACCCCGCCGCCGGGGCCAGGTTCGATCCACACCAGCACCAGGCCATCAGCGTGGTGCCGTTGCCGGCGGATTCGGCGCAAGGCGCAAACACGGTGGTGGCGGTGCTGCAAAAGGGTTACCTGATTTCAGACCGCGTGCTGCGCCCGGCGCTGGTGACGGTATCAGCGCCTCGGTAGCTCGCAGAAAGTCAGCGATCCAGGGACCACCGCCCACCGGCCGTGCACCCTTGAAAAATCGGAAGTTATCCACAATTCGAAGACAGGCAGATTTCAGTTTTCAGGAGCATTGAACATGGGAAGAATCATTGGCATCGACCTCGGCACGACCAACTCGTGCGTGGCCATCATGGAAGGCAATACCACCAAGGTGATCGAGAACAGCGAGGGTGCGCGCACCACGCCGTCGATCATTGCCTACCAGGACAACGACGAGATCCTGGTCGGTGCCTCGGCCAAGCGCCAGGCCGTGACCAACCCCAAGAACACGCTGTACGCGGTGAAGCGGCTGATCGGGCGCAAGTTCACCGAAAAGGAAGTGCAGAAGGACATCGACCTGATGCCCTACAAGATTGCGGCTGCCGACAACGGCGACGCCTGGGTCGAGGTGCGCGGCAAGAAGCTGGCACCGCAGCAGGTCAGCGCTGAAGTGCTGCGCAAGATGAAGAAAACCGCCGAGGACTACCTTGGCGAAGAAGTGACCGACGCGGTGATCACGGTGCCGGCGTACTTCAACGACGCACAGCGCCAGGCCACCAAGGACGCGGGCCGCATCGCCGGGCTGGACGTGAAGCGCATCATCAACGAACCCACCGCGGCGGCGCTGGCGTTCGGCCTCGACAAGAAGGAAAAAGGCGACCGCAAGATCGCGGTCTACGACCTGGGCGGCGGCACCTTCGACGTGTCGATCATCGAGATCGCCGACGTCGAAGGCGAGAAGCAGTTCGAGGTGCTGGCCACCAACGGCGACACCTTCCTGGGCGGCGAAGACTTCGACCAGCGGATCATCGAATACATCATTGCCGAGTTCAAGAAGGACCAGGGCGTCGACCTGGGCAAGGACGTGCTGGCCCTGCAGCGGCTGAAAGAGGCCGCCGAGAAGGCGAAGATCGAGCTGTCCAGCAGCGCGCAAACCGACATCAATCTGCCCTACGTCACCGCCGACGCCTCGGGCCCGAGGCACCTGAACATCAAGCTCAGCCGGTCCAAGCTCGAAGCCCTGGTCGAAGACCTGATCGAGCGCACCATCGCGCCGTGCCGCACGGCCATCAAGGATGCGGGCGTGGCCGTCAGCGCCATCGACGACGTGATCCTGGTCGGCGGCATGACGCGCATGCCCAAGGTGCAGGAGAAGGTGAAGGAGTTCTTCGGCAAGGAGCCGCGCAAGGACGTGAACCCCGACGAAGCGGTTGCCGTGGGTGCCGCCATCCAGGGCCAGGTGCTGATCGGTGACCGCACCGACGTGCTGCTGCTCGACGTGACCCCGCTCAGCCTGGGCATCGAGACGCTGGGCGGCGTGATGACGAAGATGATCAAGAAGAACACGACCATCCCGACCAAGTTCTCGCAGACTTTTTCCACCGCCGACGACAACCAGCCTGCCGTGACGATCAAGGTCTACCAGGGCGAGCGCGAGATGGCGTCGGGCAACAAGAGCCTGGGCGAGTTCAACCTGGAAGGCATTCCGCCGGCACCGCGCGGCACGCCGCAGGTCGAGGTCAGCTTCGACATCGACGCCAACGGCATCCTGCACGTGGGTGCCAAGGACAAGGGCACCGGCAAGGAAAACAAGATCACCATCAAGGCGAACTCGGGACTCAGCGAAGACGAGATCCAGGCGATGGTGAAAGATGCCGAGTTGAACGCGGCCGAGGACAAGAAGAAGCTGGAATTGATCCAGGCGCGCAACTCCGCCGACGCGATGATGCACAGCGTGAAGAAGAGCCTCGCCGAGCACGGCGACAAGCTCGATGCGCCCGAGAAAGAGAAGATCGAATCCGCGTTGAAGGACGCTGAAGAATCGCTGAAGGGCGAAGACAAGGCCGACATCGAAGCCAAGACGGAAGCCCTGATGACCGCCAGTCAGAAGCTGGGCGAGAAGGTGTACGCCGACTCGCAGGCTGCCCAGGCCGCGGCCGGTGCCGCTGCAGGTGGCGCACCTGGTGCCGAGCCTTCCTCTACCGACACGGCCAAGCCAGCTGACGACAACGTGGTCGACGCGGAGTTCAAGGAAGTCAAGGACAAGAAATGATGTTGACGGCGATGGGGTTCGCACCCCGTCGTCTTCGCCGCGTTCGAGGGCTGCAGACCCGGTCTGCACCTCAACGCGGCGTGTTTGTTTCCAGGATTCGATGAACAGGTGAGTTGATGGCAAAGCGTGACTACTACGACGTGCTGGGCGTTCCAAAGAACGCGACCGACGACGACATCAAGAAGGCCTACCGCAAGATGGCCATGAAGCATCACCCTGACCGCAACCAGGGTGACGGTGCCAAGAAATCCGAAGACCAGTTCAAGGAGGCCAAGGAAGCCTACGAAATGCTGTCGGACGGCCAGAAGCGCGCGGCGTACGACCAGTACGGGCACGCCGGGGTGGACCCGAACATGGGCGGGCGCGGCGGGCCTGGCGGCGAAGGCATGGGCGGCTTCGCGGAGGCTTTCGGCGACATCTTCGGCGACATCTTCGGCGGCGCGGGCGGCCAGCGACGAGCCGCCGGCGGACAGCAGATCTACCGCGGCAGCGACCTCAGCTACGCCATGGAAATCACGCTCGAAGAGGCAGCCCACGGCAAGGAATCCCAGATCCGCATTCCGAGCTGGGAAAACTGCGAATCCTGCCACGGCTCCGGCGCCAAACCAGGCACCTCGCCGAAAGTCTGCACCACCTGCAACGGTGCCGGCACGGTCCACATGCGACAGGGCTTCTTCAGCATCCAGCAGACCTGCCCGCATTGCCACGGCACCGGCAAGATCATTCCCGAGCCCTGCACCACCTGCAGCGGGCAGGGCAAGATCAAGAAGAACAAGACGCTGGAGGTCAAGATTCCGGCGGGCATCAACGAAGGGATGCGGATTCGGTCGGCCGGCAACGGCGAGCCCGGCACCAACGGCGGGCCGGCGGGCGACCTGTACATCGAAATCCGCATCAAGCAGCACGACATCTTCGAGCGTGACGGCGACGACCTGCATTGCACGGTGCCGGTGTTGATGACGACGGCCGCGCTGGGCGGCGGCATCGATGTGCCCACGCTGGGCGGGCAGGCCGAGATCGACCTGCCCGAGGGGACGCAGCACGGCAAGACCTTCCGCCTGCGCGGCAAGGGCATCAAGGGCGTGCGTTCCAGCTACCCCGGCGACCTGTACTGCCACGTCAGCGTCGAGACTCCGGTCAAGCTGACAGAGCACCAACGCAAGCTGCTGAAAGAAGTCGACGAGTCGTTCCGCAAAGGTGGGGAGAAGCACTCGCCGAACTCGAAGTCTTGGGCCGATCGGGTCAAGGGCATTTTCAAGTAGGCGCAGGGCGCGCTTCGAGTCCAAACGGTGTCTTCGGGCGTCGTTTGCACGGTCGGCCTCCCGCCGGTGGCCAGTTGACAATCGCCGCCATGAACTGGTTCGTGCACCGCTCGCAAAATCGCAACATACGTTCCGCAGGCCGGGATACCGGCGCGGGATGGAACCCGATCACGTTGGCCGGGGTCGCGGCCGTCTGGATCGCAACCTTCGCGAACTGGCCGCTGTGGAAGGCGCTCGGCGCGTTGCCCGAGAACGCCTCGCTGCGCGGGGCGTTTTTCATGTTGAGCTTCGCCGCCGTCGTCGCCTGCCTCACCGGCCTTGTGCTGGTGCTCGCCGCGTGGCCACGCATCATCAAGCCGGTGATCGGCCTGTTCGTCGTGGCAGCGGCCCTGGCCGCGCACTTCATGGGCAGCTACGGCGTGGTGATCGATCCGACCATGATGGTCAACGTGCTGCAAACCGACCCGCGCGAGACGCGCGATCTGCTCGACGGCCGCCTCCTGCTCAGCGTGCTGCTGCTGGCCGTGCTGCCGCTCGTGTGGCTGTGGCGAGCACCGGTGCGACGACTCGGTGCGCTGGCGCAGCTGGGCCGCAACGCGCTTGCGCTGCTGGCACTTTGCGTCGCGTTGGTGGCCTTGGTCATGGCCTCGTTCGCCGACCTGTCGTCCACCATGCGCAACCACCGCTCGCTGCGCTACCTGATCAACCCGCTCAACGCCTTCTACGGGCTGGCGGTGGTGGCGGTGGAAGCCAACGCCAGACCGAAGGGACCACCGATCGAGATCGGCGGCGACGCGAAAGCCGTCCGCGCTGCAGGCAGCAAGCCGCCACTGCTGTTGCTGGTGATCGGCGAGACGGCGCGCGCCGATCACTTCTCGCTCAACGGATATGCACGCTCCACCAACCCGGAACTGGCGAAGCACGGAGTGCTGAGCTTTCGGGACGTGACTTCATGCGGAACCAACACCGCCGCCTCGTTGCCATGCATGTTCTCGCACTTGGGGAAACGAGCGTTCGACGCTCGTGACCGCGATTATCAGAACCTGCTCGACCTGCTGCAACGCGCCGGCCTGGCCGTGCTGTGGTTGGACAACCAGTCGGGCTGCAAGGGCCTGTGCGATCGGATTCCCAACGCGTATGCCAACACACCGATTCGGGCCGACAAGCCGCTGCCCGTCGGTCTTTGCAACGAAGGCGAGTGCCTGGACGCAGCGATGCTGCACGACATCGACGCCCGACTGGCAGCGTTGCCCGAGGCACGCCGTGCCACCGGCGTGGTCATCGTGCTGCACCAGATGGGCAGCCATGGCCCGGCCTACTTCAAGCGCGCGCCGGCCGACCGCAAGCCCTTCATGCCGGAGTGCGCCGACAGTGCGCTGCAGCAATGCGAGCGGATGGCCGTGGTCAATGCGTATGACAACTCGATCGCCTACACCGACCACGTGCTGTCGGAAGCCATCGGCTGGTTGAAATCAACGACGTCCAGCTATTCGCCGCAGTTGCTGTACGTGTCTGACCATGGCGAATCTCTGGGTGAAAACAACCTTTATCTGCACGGCCTACCGTATGCCCTGGCACCACGCGCGCAAAAGCACGTGCCGATGATTTTCTGGCAGCCCGAGCCGGCGGGCTCGGCCGCACCCGGCTTGCCGCCCAGTTGCCTGAACGGCCTTCGCGACACGCCGCTGACGCACGACACTTTGTTCCACAGCGTGCTCGGGCTGGTCGGCGTGCAAGCGGCCGAATACCAGAAAACACTGGACGCCTTTGCAGCCTGCCGACCTTGACCGGTCGCGTAGGCACCGTGCCTGGAGTCAGAACAAGCGCCCCTGCCCTGCCGCCTCTGGCCGTTCCGGCGGACGAAACCGCGTCAGGTCAAGCTCGATCCGCTGACGGTTCAAACCCAGGCGCGCAGCCGCCTTCTGGAAGCGCTGCGACAGCAGTTGCGCCCACACGCCTTCACCTTTCATGCGGCTGCCGAAGCGCGCGTCGTAGTCCTTGCCGCCGCGCATCTCGCGCACTCGCGCCATCACGCGTGCCGCGCGCTCGGGAAAATGCGCTTCCAGCCATTGCTGGAACAGCGGGTTCACTTCCCACGGCAAGCGCAGCACCACGCTGAAGGCGGATGTGGCACCGGCATCGGCGGCCGCTTCGAGAACACGTTCCAACTCGGGTTCGTTGATGAACGGGATGATCGGCGACACGCTGACACCCACCGGTACGCCCGCCTTCGCCAATGTCGCGATGGTTTGCAGACGCCGCGCCGGCGACGCAGCGCGCGGCTCGAGGATGCGCGCGAGGCCCGCATCCAGCGAGGTCACCGAAACGTACACCGCAGCCATGTTCGCCGCCGCCATCGGTGCGATCAGGTCGAGGTCGCGTTCCACGCCCGAGGACTTGGTGACAAGTGAAAACGGATGGCGGCATTCCGACAGCACCTCGATGATCGAGCGCGTGATCCGCAGCTTTCGCTCAGCCGGCTGGTAGGCATCGGTCGCCGAGCCGATGTTGAGCAGAAGGGGCGTGTAGCTGCGCGCGGAAAAGGCCTCGCGCAAGCGGTCGGCGGCGTTCACCTTGGCGATGATGCGGGTCTCGAAATCCAGCCCCGGCGACAGGTTCAGGTAGCTGTGGGTGGGACGGGCGAAGCAGTAGACGCAGCCGTGTTCACAGCCGCGGTACGGGTTGATGGACAGGTCGAACGAGATGTCCGGCGAGTCGTTGCCCGACAGGATCGATTTGGCTTTTTCTTCGATGACCTGGGTGGCCGGCGGCAGACGCTCTTCCTGTGCCGACTGTTCGAGAGTGCCCCAGCCGTCGTCGAAGGCCTCGTGAGCGTCGCGGGTGAAGCGGTGCTGTATCGCCCAGGCGGTGCCCCGTCCTTTGAGAGCGTCAGGCCCGCTCGCTGCCGCAGCAATATCGGCTTTGTGCATACTGGAAATATATCCAGTATTCCTGCTCTTGCCAAGAACAGGAGTTCCGGCGTGACTCAGTCAGGTCAGTAGTCGCCGCCGCTGCTTCCGGGTGCCAGGTTGTCGAACTTTGTCATCGGCTTGTTGAAGAACAGCTTGACGGTGCCGGTGGGGCCGTTGCGCTGCTTGCCGATGATGACTTCGGCGATGTTCGGCTCTTTCGACGCTTCCTTGGTGTAGTAGTCGTCGCGGTAGATGAACATGATGATGTCGGCATCCTGCTCGATCGCGCCCGACTCGCGCAGGTCGCTCATCATCGGGCGCTTGTCGGTGCGCGATTCGACGCTGCGGTTGAGCTGCGACAACGCGATGACCGGGCACTTCAGTTCCTTCGCCAGCGACTTCAGGCCACGCGAAATCTCACCGATCACCGTGGCGCGGTTCTCATCGCTCGATCCGCCGCTGCCGCTCATCAATTGCAGGTAATCCACCACGATCAGCCCGAGCTGTCCGCACTGGCGCGCCTGGCGCCGCGCCCGCGCCCGCACTTCGCTGGGTGTGAGGGCCGAACTCTCGTCGATGAACATGCTGACCGCGCCGAGCTTCTCGACCGCCTCGGACAGGCGGCCCCATTCGTCGTCCTTGAGCCTGCCTGTGCGCAGGTTGCTCTGATCGATGCGGCCCATCGAGCCGACCAGCCGCAGCGCCAGCTGGGCGGCACCCATCTCCATCGAGAAAATCACCACGGGCAGCCCTTCGGCCACGGCCACGTGTTCGGCGATGTTGAGGGCGAGCGCGGTCTTGCCCATCGACGGGCGCGCCGCCAGCACCACCAGGTCGCCGGGCTGGAAGCCCGAGGTCATGCGGTCGAGGTCGACGGAGCCGCTGCGCACGCCCGTCACGTCCTCGGCACCGTTCTCGTACAACTCGGTGACGCGGTCGAGCAACTGCACGACCAGAGTGTCCATGCTCAGAAAACCCTGCCGCGAACGCGAGCCTTCCTCGCCGATGCGAAAGATCTTGCCTTCGGCCTCGTCGAGGATCTCGGACACCTGCCGGCCCTGCGG
>JANNEI010000291.1:0-1744 GCA_031378565.1 Burkholderiales bacterium | reverse complement strand
GGTCTTGAACGCGCTGCGCAGCGTGCCCGAGCTGGTGTGGGCGTCGCTGATGCTGATCGAGGCGGGCCTCGGGACATTCCCCGGCACGCTGGCCCTGGCGCTGCACACCAGCGGCGTGCTGGGCCGCCTGTTTGCCGAGAGCATCGAGAACGCCGCGCCCGGCCCGGCGTTCGCGCTGCGGGTGCGCGGCGTCAGTGAGGCGCGGGTGTTTCTGTACGCCACGCTGCCGCAGATCTGGCCGCAGGTGATCAGCTACACCCTGTACCGCTGGGAGAACAACATCCGCGCGGCTGCCGTGCTGGGCGTGGTGGGCGCGGGCGGGTTGGGGCAGATGCTGAGCTACCACCTGGGGCTGTTCCAGATGCGCGAAACATCGACCGTGCTGCTGGGCATGATCGCGCTGGTGGCGCTGGTGGATGCACTGAGCTACTTGTCGCGCAAGTGGCTGGACCGGTAAGCGAGAATTGTCGCCATGCGCATCGGTTTTTCCATCAACGAAATGCTCTTCATCGCCACGCTGTTCACAGGTGTCCTGTGGGTGGCGTGGCGGCTCAAGTTGCGCAGCCTCGGCGGGGTGCCCGGCAAGAAGCCGCTGTGGGTCAGCTTCGGTGCCGAGTTGTTCATCGTGGTGGCCTTGATGTTCACCTGCCGCGTCGCCGTGGCCGACTGGCCCAAGGTGCCGTCGGGCTCGATGGAACCCACACTGCGTGTCGGCGACTACCTGCTGGTCAACCACCTGGCCTACGGCCCGCGCCTGCCATTCACCAACACCGCCATCGAGACCGGCCGCCCCGAGCGCGGCGACGTGGTCGTGTTCCGCTACCCGCCCGACGTGTCGCAGTTCTACGTCAAGCGCCTGGTTGGCTTGCCCGGCGATCGGGTGGTGTTTCAGGACGGCGCGGTTCGCGTCAACGGCAGCGCCTTCGACATTCAGATGCTCGAAGCCAACCCGGGTGCAGAGCAAGCCAGCGAAGACCGCGGCCAGTGGCTGGTGCGCGAGAACGCGGCTGCGCCCGAGCGCACGTTGAAGATCAACCCCTTCGTGCAGGGCCGCATGCCGCTGAATTTAAAGGACGCCAGCCTCGCCGCCAACTGCCGCAGCGAGCGCGCCGGGGCCTGGCAATGCACCGTGCCGGCCGGCCACTACCTGATGCTCGGCGACAACCGCGATGATTCCGCCGACTCCCGCGTCTGGGGATTTCTGCCGCACGAGCAGGTGTATGGCAAGGCGGTGCGGGTGCTGTTCAATTTGTCGGATTTGAAGCGGGCTTGGACGGCGTTGTGAGTGTGGGGATCGCGCGGGCGGGGCGGGCGTTTGCGCCTCTTCAGTGAGGGAGTTTTTGCCGTTGGACCCGCCGCACCTCGAAGGTTGGGCGTCATAGGAGGGAACAAATGAAGCGAGATCTCGAACTCGTTCGCAAGCTGGTGCTTGCAATCGAAGACTGCCCAGCTGGCCAAATGCCCGGCGGAATCGACGGTTACACGTCCGAGCAAGTCGGATACCACAACTATCTGCTCGTGGATGGCGGCCTCGCGAAGGGCGTCGACACCACGACGCTCGGTGACACGCTGCCCAACTGGCAAATCCTTCATCTCACTTCGGCTGGCCATGACTTTGCAGATGCTGCGCGCAGCGAATCTACGTGGGCAAAGGCAACTGCGATTGTTAAAGACAAAGCTGGTGGCATAACACTCGACTTGCTCAAGCAAGTACTTGTCGGGGTAGTCAAAAACACGCTGGGGC
>JANNEI010000280.1:0-9622 GCA_031378565.1 Burkholderiales bacterium | reverse complement strand
TGCCGTTGCTTGCGGCGCGTCGGTGCGGGCGCTCAGCTCAATCTGCCGCGAAGCAATAGAACAGCCCCGCGCCGCCGGTGGACTTCAGCGCGTCGGCGCTGCAGCCGCGGCTCTGGTGCGAGGAGTTCCACGACTTCGCCGGCACGCTCTCGTCGAGCCCGGTCTTGTCGTGGTGGCCGACCATTGCCGAGCCTTCGCCGCTTTGAGTCCAGTTGCCGCACGTGGTGTTGACGTTGCCGGCGATGAAGGTGCCGCTGGGCTGCGACCCCGTCAGCACGTCGTGCGTGTTGGGTGTGTCGCCGCGGCCGTTGATGAGCTCGCCGCGCTCGGTCAGTGCGGTCTGCTTGGTCAGGTTGTTGCTGCCGTGGAGTTGCTCGACATCGGTGGCCACGACGGCCCCCTTGGCGTTCATCCACGGGCCCTTGCCGATGCGGTCGCGCGCGTTGACGGACGGCACCGCACCGTCCGGTTGCTGGCTCAGGTAGGCGCGCCAGGTGCGGCTGCCCGCGCCGGCTGCCGTCGCCAGCGTCTGGCAGTGCTTGTCGGCACCGGCCAGGCCACCCAGGTCGGCACCGTTGCCCGGGCCGGCGCTGGTGACGAAGAAGCTCATGCCGGTCTTGCCGCCGGACAGGCTGCCGCAAGCCGCGAGTGCCGACAAGGCCACGGCCCCGACGAGCCCGGACCATTTGATGGACGATGGTTTGAATTGCATGCTGCGCCTCCGCTGCGGTTCAAGGTGGAGTCTGACTTTAGCCTGCCGCAAGCGGCTGCGCCAGCCTCACTTGAATCGCGGCGCACGGCGCACGCCGGTCACGACAGCAGCTGCTTGCGCGCCCGGTGCAGCCGCACGAAAAGGTTGTCTTCGCTGATCGCCAAGCGCTCGCACACCTCGCGCGCCGAGTGCTCTTGCAGCACGCGCAGGTTCATCACGTCGCGCAGGTTGGCCGGCAGCGCCTCGATGCGCGTCAGCGTGCGGCGCAGGCGCTGGCGCTGCTCGGCCACTTCGTCGGGCAGCGGTTGCGGGCAGCGCAGCGCCAGCGCCTCGCGGTTGGTGCCGTCTTCGTCGTCGCCCTGGTCCAGGCTGTCCAGGCCGGCACGCTGGCGCACCAGGTCGACGATCTTGTGTTTCAGGATGGCGGTCAGCCACGAGCGCAGCGCCGAGCGGCCGGCAAAGCGGGCGCGGCCCGAGATGACCGCCTCGAACACGTCGTGCACCACGTCTTCGGCCAGCATCGGGTCGTGCAGCTTGCGCTGGGCGAAGCGCACCAGGGCACCGCGGTGCGACACCATCTCGACCCACGACACGGCGATCGATTCGCCCGTTCCCGCGGCGGGCGGGTTGGCGACCAGCGCGGGGTGAAATGGGGTGCCGATGGCGGCGGTGGCGGTGGCGTGCATGGTGTGTTCCGTGTGCGGTGGGGGTGACTGCACTGTGGCCGGCGCTCCTCGCGCCAGCCTCGCCGAACATCACAGGAAGATCACGTTTGCGTCAGGTTTCCAGCGCATCGCGCCGCCAGCCCGGCGTGTAAGGCCCAGCACGCCGGGCGCGACAATGCCGCATGGTTTCCTCCCCCGCACCGACCGTTCTGGTGGCCGAAGACCAGGCCGACATCCGCGACCTGCTGGTGCTGAACCTGCGCCATGCGGGCTATGCCGTGTCGGCCGTGGCCGACGGCGTGGCCGCGCTGGCCAGCCAGAACGAGCACGCCAGCGACCTGCTGATCCTCGACCTGATGATGCCGGGCATGGACGGGCTGGAGGTCTGCAAGGCGTTGCGCGCACGCGGCCGCAGCACGCCCATCCTGATGCTGACCGCCAAGTCGACCGAACTCGACCGCGTGCTGGGCCTGGAGCTGGGGGCCGACGACTACCTGACCAAGCCTTTCTCTCTCGCCGAATTGCTGGCCCGGGTGAAGGCCTTGCTGCGCCGCGCCGACCTGCTGC
Source organism: Burkholderiales bacterium (assembly GCA_031378565.1). Classification (GTDB taxonomy): domain Bacteria; phylum Pseudomonadota; class Gammaproteobacteria; order Burkholderiales; family Burkholderiaceae_C; genus JANYJJ01. The sequence goes on along the minus strand of JANNEI010000280.1, from coordinate 7,678 downwards.
GCGCCGCGCAAGCCAACGCGCAGGCGCAGCCCAGCGCGCTGCGCAACGGTGACCTCGAAATATTGCCGTTCAAGCGCCAGGTACGCTGCCGCGGTGACGCGATCGACTTCACCGCGCTGGAATTCGACCTGCTGCTGTACTTCGCCCAGCACCCCGGCCATGTGTTCTCGCGCGGGCAGTTGCTGGGCGCGGTGTGGGGCTACACGCACGACGGCTACGAGCACACGGTGACCACCCACATCAACCGCCTGCGCGCCAAGCTGGAGGCCGACCCGATGCGGCCGGCGCTGATCCTGACGGTGCGCGGTGCCGGCTACAAGATGCGCGAAGCCCCGCTGTGAGCCGCCCACCGCCACCGGCATGACCGTCCGCTTCAAGATCGCGTTGACGATCTTCATCACCGGCGCGCTGACCGCGCTGGGCGTCATCGCCACCGTGCTGGTCGCCTTCCAGCGTTTCGAGCACGAGACCACCTACTACCGCGCTGACGCCTTTCTCGGCCGCGTGGTCGCCATGTACGCTGACATCTTCGACATGCACGAGCGGCGGCCCGACGAGGTCGAGGCCTTCCTGCGCAACCTGGTGCTGTTCGAGCCCGACACCCAGCTCTACCTGCTGGACGCGCAAGGCACGGTGCTGGCGTCCACCGGCAGCGCCAGGCCGCGGCCCGGCCTGCGGGTGGCCCTGGCGCCGGTGCTGAAAGCGGTGGGCTCCCAACCGATGCCCTACGTGATGGGCGACGACCCCGAGCGCATGGACGCGAATGCGGTTGTCGCCGCCAAGCCGCTCGGCCGTGCCGTCATCCGCAGCACCGAGCCGGTGGCCGGTTACCTGTACCTGGTGGCGCACCAGCGCGTGCTGCCCGAAGGCCGGCTGGCCGCCTTTCGCAGCAGCTTTGCCGGGCCGGCCTTGGCTGCCATCCTGGCGGTGGTCGCGCTGGCCACCCTGCTGGCGGCCTGGGTGATCGCCACCGTCACGCGTCCGCTGCGCCAGCTTACCGAGGCGGTGGCGGCGGTCTCGCGTGAAGGCCTGACTGCGGGCGCGCCGGGGCAGCCGCTGTTGGCGCTGCCCGCCGAGTCGTCGCGTGACGAATTCGGCCAGCTCGCCAGCGGCTTTCGCGCCATGCTCGGAACGCTGCGCACGCAGTGGGACAGGCTGCACCGGCTCGACCATTTCCGACGCGAGGGCGTCAGCAACCTGTCGCACGACCTGCGCTCGCCGCTGACCGCCACCACCGCCTGCCTGGAAACGCTCGACGCGCGCTGGGCCGGCGACGCCAGCCGCGCCGAGGACCGGCACCTGGTCGAGGTGGCGCTGCGCAACACCCGCAACGCGGCACGCCTGGTGCAGTCGCTGGGCGATCTGGCGCAGCTCGACGAACCCGAATTCAAGCTGCACACCGAAGTCCTCGACGCCGGTGAACTGCTCGACGACATTGCCCTGCGTTTTGCGGCCCGCGCGGCGCAGCAGGGCGTGTTCGTGGTGACCGAGCTTGCCCCCGACGGCCCGGCGGGCGCGCTCTCCCCGCCGCCATTCGCCGCACTGGACATCGAGCTGTTCGAGCGCGCGGTGGCGAATCTGGTCGACAACGCCTTGAAGTTCACTCCCGCCGGCGGGCGCATCACGTTGATGGCGGGTGTGCAAGCGCAGCGGGTGCTGGTGAGCGTGAGTGACGACGGGCCGGGCATTGCGGCTGCCGATCTGCCGCACCTGTTCGACCGCTTCTATCAAAGCCGCCAGAGCGTTGCGCCCGCCACCGGCGAAGGCGGCAAGGGCCTGGGCCTGGCCATCGTGAAGCGGATTGCCGAGCTGCACGGCGGTGACGTGGCTGTCAGCAGCACGCCGGGCGCGGGAACTCAAGTGACGATCTGGCTGCCGCAGGCAACGATGTGAGCGCAGGCGCTCAGCGGCGAAGCCGCATTTCCTTGAGGGCACCAAAAACGCGCAGGGAAATCACCGATGCCCCACATTGGACAGCGGCCTAAAGTTCCGCCACTCGCAGAGGGTGCCCGCCGTCGGGTGCCTTGCATGGCGGGGTGCTGAGGAGACACATCGACGCGGCCAGGGGCAATCACCCGGCGCCGTGTCAGGCAGGCCCGCAACACGGTCGATGCCGGAACGAAAGGGCGCCGGTGACACTGGCGCCCTTTTTCTTTGGGACGTCTGCGTTGCCACCCGATCGCCCGACGCCACCCGGTTCATGCCCGACTTCTTGCGTCGAGTCCGTTCGGGACCGCTACGCCGTCTGCCCTCGGCTGCCCAGGCTGCGCGCACCGTGCCATTGCACCTGGTTCCTGCCCGAGTGCTTGGCGTCGTAGAGGTGCCTGTCGGCGTCGGCCAGCAGCCGCTCGTGATCGCCGAGCTGAACGTTGTCGGACAGGCCGATCGACACGGTGACCGACAGCGTCGGGTGCACTTCGGCCCAGGCGTGGTCGGCAATCGCGGTGCGCAGCGTCTCGCAGGCGCTGGCCGCGAGCGAGGCATCGGCTTGCAGAAAGACGATGCAGAACTCCTCGCCGCCGTAGCGCGCCACCAGGTCGGTGCCGCGGCACCGCTCGCGCAGGATCTGGCCGACGCGGCGCAGCACTTCGTCGCCCGTGGTGTGGCCCAGCCGGTCGTTGACGCGCTTGAAAAAGTCGAGGTCGCACATCGCCACCGTCAGCGGGTGGCCGTGGCGGCGCGCGCGCGCAAATTCCTCGCTCAGCCGTTCGTCCAGCTGGCGCCGATTGGCCAGGCCGGTCAGCGCGTCGGTGCGGCTCAACTCGTTCAGGCGGCCCAGCAGGCGCGTCTTTTCAACGTCCGCCGCCAGCAGGTCGTTGTGCAGCCGCTGCAACTCCTCGTGCGTCGCGGCGATGGCGGCGTGTTGCAGCCGGTGCAGCTCGGCACTGTGCTGGGCTTCGGCCAGTTCGAGCTGCACCCGGATCGCGCGCAGCTTGGCGGCGGACTCTTCGCTGAAGCGCGCCTGCTCGGCTGAATGGTGGGCCTCGCGGTGGTGCAGCGCCGCCTCGAAGCGGCCCGCGGCCTTGTGCAGTTCAGCCAGGCTGGCGTGGGCGATGGCGGTGTGGACGCGGCTGCCGGTGGCGTCGCTGAGTTGCAGCGAGCGCTCCAGCTCGGCCTGCGCGGCAGCGGGCTCACCGATGTCGATCAGCAGCCGGCCCAGCGTGTTGCGGGCATTCGCCTCCGGGTCGGGGTTTCCGCCGAGCTGCAACTGGGCGATTGCGGTGTCCAGCGTGAAGCGCGCTTCGGCGTGGCGGCCGAGCCGCCACAGCGTCTCGCCGAGGTTGGTGCCCAACGTGGCGCACATGCCGGCGTCACCGACGTTGCGGGCCAGCGCCTGTGCCCGCTCGAAGTGCGCCGCCGATTCGTCGAGCCGCCCCAGGTTTTTGCAGTTGATGCCCATGTTGTTGAGCACGCGGATGCAGCGCACCGCGTCACCGCTGGACTCGAAAAACCCGAGCACCGTGCGGTAGTGCAGCAGGCCGCCTTCGGCGTCGCCACATTGGGAACAGACCACGCCGACCGACAGCTGCGCGTCGGCCACCAGGGTCGGGTCGCCGTGACAGCGCGCCACGTCCAGCGCCTCGGTGGCCCAGGTCAGCGCCGCGTCGAGCGAGCCCATCAGCTGGCAACCGATGCACAGGCCGCGCAGCACGCGCGAGCGCAGCGCCAGATCACCGGGCGGCACCCACCCCAGCGCATGCGTCAGGTCGCCCAACCCCGCCACGTGCTGGCCCAGGTAGTGGCGCGCCAGCCCGCGCGCCCACCAGGCGCGCGCCTGCAGCGCGGCCGGGGTGTCGGGGCCGAGCCCGGCGTGCGCCAGCTCGGCGAACGCCAACGCGTCGGTCGGGGCCGAGCTGAAGTGTGCGACGGCCTGCTCGATCAGGCGCTCCAATTCGTCGGTGCCGGGGGTGTTCATGACGCTGCTGCCACGGGGTTCGATGCCGAAGCGTAACGCGCAGTGCGCTGGTCTGCGCCGAGGCGGAATTGGAGGGTTGAAACGCCGTTGTTCGCGCCACCGTTGTTGCGGCGCCGACGTGACACTGAGGTGAACTTCCGACCCCGCTGGACACGCCATGCCCGTTGACGCCCAACTCCGCTCTCTGAACATCGACATTCCGGTGCAGCCGGAATCGCTGGTGAAACTGTCGCTGTTGCTGTCCGCGGACGAGGTGAACCTGCAGGCCGTCAGCAGCCTGATCGAGTCGGACATGGCGCTGGCGTCGGCCGTGCTGAAGGCGGTCAACTCGTCGCTGTACGGCTTGTCGGGCCGGGTGCAAAGCGTGCAGCAGGCCATCACGTACCTGGGCACCCGCGAGGTGGCGTCGGTGACTTTCGAGATGGGTCTGCGCGCGGTGTTTCCGGCGGCCCCCGAGCTGGAGCCGCTGTGGGAGCGCGCCGCCGTGCGCGGCGTGCTGATGGGCCGCATCGGCCAGGCGCTCAGCGTGGACCCGTGGGCCGCCCACTCGGCCGGCCTGTTCGAGGAATGCGGCAAGGCGGTGCTGTTCCGGCACTCGCCCGACCGCTACCGCCCGCTGCTGAAGGCGGCCGCCGACGACGAAGAATTGCTGATGCTGGAGCGCGACGAGTTCGGCGTCAGCCACGACGCCCTGGGCGCAGCGCTGTGCGAGAGCTGGGGCCTGGCGGCCACGGCCGCGATGAGCGTTCGCTACCACGTGATCGCGATCGCCACGCGCGAGCTGCCGATGCAGTTGCCGCGGCGCGCCATCTGCGCGTTGTCGGTGCTGGCGCACGCGTTGATGACCGACCCCGACACGCTGGACGCCGTTGCCGCAGCGGTGGCCCCGCAGGCACAGCTCGACGTGGACCTGGTGCTGCGCGGCACCCGCCGCGTGCAGCAGCAGATCGAGGCGGCGGTGGCGCGGGCCGCCTGAACCCTCGCCGGGCCCGAGGGTCAACCCGGCCCGCGAAAGTCCCCATCGCGCCGGCCGGCGGGCCACCTATATTCGTGATTGCTTATATACAGATGCAATCATGCGCAGCCAGCCAACCGCCACCGCCACCAGCTCCGACGCCGACCGCGTCTACCAGCTCGCCGCCGAACTGTTCGGCGTCATGTCCACCCCGCTGCGCCTGAAGATCATCAGCGCGCTGTGCCGTGACGGCACGCGGGTCGAGAAGAACGTGAGCCAGTTGCTGGCCGAGATCGACACCACCCAGCCGAACATGTCGCAGCACCTGAGCACCCTGGTGCGCGCCGGCGTGCTGGCGCGCCGCCGAGAGGGCGCGCAGGTGTTCTACCGCGTGCAGAGCGAAAAGGTGGTCACGCTGTGCCGCGCGGTGTGCACCCAGGTGGCGATCGAGATGGACGATCCCGGTGCCATCGCGCCCGCCGACCGGCTGGTGTCGGCCACCGCGCTGGGGCTGTGATGGAACGGCCGGGCCGCTTGCTGAAGGCACCGGAAGGCTTCCTGGCGCGTGCTGATGTCGCCACGGTCGGGGCCGAGGCGCGCCAGGGCCGGCGCGACTTCCTGCGTTCGGCTTTCGCGGCTGCGGCCGCGGGCACCGTCGCATCGGCGCAGTCCAAGCCGCCTGCCGACACCGGCGACCCGAGCATCCTGAACCAGCCCGAGCACGGCCGCGGCCTGGGCCAGGGCGTGGCCACCGACGGCTACGGCCGGCCGTCGAAGTTCGAGGCCAACCTGCAGCGCCGCATCAGCCCCGGCCTGACGCAAACGGCGCAATCGGGTGTGTCTTTCTGCCCGCTGCAAGGCTTGTTCGGCATCGTCACGCCGAGCGGCCTGCACTTCGAGCGCCACCACCAGGGCGGCTGGGACATCGACCCCAGCGTGCATCGCCTGATGGTCAACGGCTCCGACGCATCTCTGCTGAAGCGTCCGATGGTGTTTCGCATGGACGAGCTGATGCGCCTGCCTTCGGTGTCGCGCTTTCACTTCATCGAATGCGGTGCCAACACCGGCATGGAGTGGGGCAACGTGGCGGTGCCCACGGTGCAGTACACGCACGGCATGCTGAGCTGCAGCGAGTTCACCGGCGTGCCGCTGATCACCTTGCTGCAGATGTGCGGTGCCGACACCCGGCGCGGCCGTTTCGTGCTGGCCGAGGGGGCCGACGGCTCGGGCCTGACGCGCACCATTCCGATGGCGCTGATCGAGTCCGGCGAGGTGCTGGTGGCCTACGGCCAGAACGGCGAAATGCTGCGCCCCGAAAACGGCTACCCGCTGCGCCTGGTGGTGCCCGGCGTGCAGGGCGTGAGCTGGGTCAAGTACCTGCGCCGGATCGAGGTCGGCGACCAGCCTTACGCCACCAAGGACGAGACGCTGCACTACGTCGACCTGATGCCCGACGGCCAGCAGCGCCAGTACACGTCGCTGCAAGAGGTCAAGAGCGTGGTCACCTCGCCGTCCGGCGGGCAGGTGCTGCTCGACAAGGGCTTCCACGCGATCAGCGGGCTGGCGTGGTCGGGCCGCGGCAAAGTCAGGCGGGTGGACGTGTCGGTGAACGGCGGGCGCGATTGGCGGGTCGCGCGGTTGAACAGCCCGGTGCTGAGCAAGTGTCTGACCCGCTTCGACCTCGACTGGGTGTGGGACGGCAAGGCGGCCATCGTGATGAGCCGGGCAACCGACGACACCGGCCAGGTGCAGCCCAGCTACCAGGCCTTGCGCGCGGTGCGGGGACGGCGCTCGATCTTTCACAACAACGCGATGCAGAGCTGGTGGGTGCAGGAGAGCGGGGAGGTGCGCAATGTTCAGCTGGCTTGATGCGCGCGTGGTGCTGCGGCTTTCGCTGGCGGCGCTGCTGGTGACGCTGCTGTCGAGCAGTGCAGCCGCCCACGCCGCCGATGCCTATCCGCGCATCGGACGGCCAGCGACGCCGGCTGAAATCAAGGCCTGGGACACCGATGTGCGGGCCGACTTCAAAGGGCTGCCCAGCGGCTCGGGCAGCGTGGCGCAAGGCCAACTTTTGTGGGAAGAAAAGTGTGCCGGCTGCCACGGCGTGTTCGGCGAGAGCAACCAGGTGTTCAGCGCCCTGGTGGGTGGCACGACGGCCCGCGATGTCGAAACGGGCCGCGTCGCAAGCCTGACCGACCCGACCTATCCGGGCCGCAGCACGCTGATGAAGCTGTCGTCGCTGAGCACGCTGTGGGACACCATTTACCGCGCCATGCCGTGGACTGCGCCCAGGTCGCTGACGGTCGACGAGGTCTACGCTGCCACGGCGTACCTGCTGCATCTGGGCGACGTGCTGCCGGCCGACTTCACCCTCAGCGACCGCAACATCGCCGAGGTGCAGCGGCGCATCCCCAACCGCCACGGCATGAGCACCGCCCACACGATGTGGCCGACCAGCGCGCGCCGCGGCCCCGCGCGGCCCGACGTGCAGGGTTCGGCGTGCATGCGCGACTGTGCCGCCGTGCCGCGAGTCGCGTCGGCCTATCCCGATGCCGCGCGCGGGTCGCACGGCAACCTGGCCGAGCAGCAACGTGCAGCGGGTGCAGCGCGCGCGGCCAGCGGCCCGCTGGCCAACAAGGAATGACGCCGTGGCAGCAAGGGCCGATGCGTTGAACGATGATCCGAACCTCTGAAGGAGAGATGAGCATGCCGCAAACCCGCCGTGAAGTGATGCAACGCAGCGCCGCGCTGGCCGCGCTGTTGGCCGGGGCTGGCCTGCTGCCTGGTGCGGTGCGCGCGCAGACCGC
>JANNEI010000133.1:0-8775 GCA_031378565.1 Burkholderiales bacterium | reverse complement strand
GGTGGTGCGCCTGCGCGCCATCGCGCAGCGGCTGATCCCGTTCAGCAACTCGCCCAACCTGAACAGCACACCGCGCGCCGCGCAGTGGAAGTGGGAGGTCAACCTGATCGGCGGCAAGCAGGTCAACGCCTTCTGCATGCCCGGCGGCAAGATCGCGTTTTATTACGGCATTCTCGACCAGCTCAAGCTGACCGACGACGAAGTGGCGCAGGTGATGGGCCACGAAATCGCCCACGCGCTGCGCGAGCACGCGCGCGAACGGATGGGCAAGACGGCGGCCACACGCGGTGTGATCGAACTCGGCTCGGCCCTGCTGGGCCTGGGCGGCGGCGGGCGCTACCTCGCCGACATGGGCGGGCAGCTCATCTCGCTGAAGTTCGGCCGCGACGACGAATCCGAGGCCGACAAGATCGGCCTCGACCTGGCCGCGCGCGCGGGCTACGACCCGCAGGCCAGCGTGCAACTGTGGCAAAAGATGGCGAAGGCCAGCAAGGGCGCGCCGCCACAGTGGCTGAGCACCCACCCGGCGGGTGCTACGCGCATCACGGATTTGCAAGCCAACATCCCCGATGTGCAGGGCTTGTATGCGCGGGCCGACAGGCCAACCCAGCGCTTTGCGCCGCCGACGGCCGCGGCCCCCAGGGAACCGGCGCAGGAAGCCGAGACTGCCGGGCGCAACACCGTGCAGTGATCGGTGCGGCATAGAAAAAAGGGGCGGCCCATGCCGCCCCTTTTTTGCGGACCGAGAAAATCAGTTACTGGTAGTTGCTCCACTGCAGCGCGTTCTCGTGACGCACGAAGCCCGGGTCGACGAGGAACATGCCGACGCCGCGGAAGCCGAACCCGCTGGTGCCCAGTTCGGCCAACGACGCGCCGCCGGCGCAGCCCGGAGCCGGCGTGCTGTTGTCCAGCGTTGCGCTGCGGTCTGCATCCGTGGCAACCACGCCGCCGGGCTGGGTGCGCGCGGTGCCGTTGCTGACCCGCGAGTAACCGTAGACGCTTTGCGGGTTGCGTGCGCCGTCGGGCAGCGTCCAGGCCAGCACCGGCTTGTCGATGGCTGGACCTGGCTTCACGTAGGCGGCGGTGTCGGCGCTGAACTCGGCCCATTTGAACGCGCTGCCACTCGCCGCCAGCGGCACCGCCGCAATGTGCGGTGCGCTGAACGTGGCGTCTGGCGTGGCGCTGTTGTTGCCGATGTAGAACACGTCGAACCGGTAACGGGTGTATGCCGGGATCGGCACCGTGATCGGCGCTGCCGCGTGGTCGTTGTTGGGCTTCCACGCCGACTTGGAAATCGGCTTGGCCGGGTCGACCGAATCGCGGTCGAGGATGTAGCTGTTGTTGGACCGGAAGCTCACCTCGCCGATGCTCACATCACCTGTCTGATTGGCGATCACCATCCGTGCGTCGCGCCCGCAGCCGCTGGGCAGCGTGGTGTTCGCGCGGCCCAGCACCACGCCGGCGTCGGGCAGCGGGCCTCCCGGCTTGTCGTTGGTCACCCGCACGGCACGCACGTTCGGGTGGCGCAGCGGATTGAAGAACAGCCGGATGCCGCTTTCGTAGTAGCTGTTGCCGTTGAACTGGTCCGCCTGCACGCCTTGCCCGTTCGGCGGCCGCTCGGCGCTGGTGAACAGCGTTCGGTTCAGGAAGGGGTTGACCACCGCGTCGAACGGCCGGCGGTTGCCGGACACGTGCCAGCCGACCACCTGGTCGCCCTGCGGATTGGGGAACCTGCGAATGGTGTCGACGCGGTTGGTAGTCAGCCCGTCGGCGCGGGTGTAGCGCATCACCAGGGTGGCGTAGTCGTTGCCGTCCGTGCCCTTGGTGAAGCGGTCGATGTCGAGCCGCCACTTCGCGGCGGTCATCAGCGCGTCCTTCAGTTGCGGGCCGTACGACTCGCTGCCGGTGTAGCTGTTGTTGAGGTAGTCCCCGGGGAAGAAATCGCCGACGCCGAGGCACTCGCCTTTCACATCGTCGACGTTGCCGTTCACGTCGAGCACGACCCGGTCGTCCGGCGCCACGGCAAAGCATTTGTTGAGCGCAGCTTCCAGCGCGACCAACGCGGTGATCGCCTCGGGCAACTTCGGCGCATCGGTGGGCGGCGGCGGCAGGCTCTTGTCGCCGCTGACCTCGTCCTTCGTGGTGGCCGGTGTGAGCACCACGCTGGCGTCGCTGCCCAGCGCGTCGCGCAGCACCACGCCGCCGCTGCCGGCGCTGACCTTCACGCTGGCGATGATCTGGTCGAACCCCGTGCCTGCGCCGGGAACGATGGCGGCCGTCAGCGGGTTAAAGGTGGCTGCGTCGAGGCCGGCGCTGGCCAGCGCATTGGCAATCGCGGCACGCAGCACCTCGATCTTGGCGGCGACCTTGTCAACGCTCACGTCGCCGGTCTTCAGGTCGGCCGGGTTGCCGCTGGACGACAGCATGCTGGCCAGCGCGTTCGACAGCGGCGAAATGCTGACCGACACCGACCCGTCTGCCGGCAACGCGCCCACCTGCACCGAAACCAGCGTCAGCGTCAGGTCGCCGACCACGCCGGTGGCGGTGACGACGAGCGGCGCGGTCAGCCCCGTGACATCGATCGCGTATTTGCCATCGGCTCCCACCGGCGTGGCCATGGTCGCGGACTTGCCGGTGCTGTCGGTGACGCTGACCTTCGCGCCCTCGAACGCGCGGCCCAGCGCCGCCACGCCTTCGAGCGTGACCGTGGCAACGGGCGGCGGCGCGACCGGCGTCGAGTCGCTGCCGCCGCCGCAGGCCGTGATCAGCACCGCGCTGCCGAGCATGGCCGCGACGAGGGGGGTCAGAGGAAAGCGTTTCGGGTTCATGGGGGTGTCCATTCAGGTTTGTTGTGAGGAACCGCGCGGCAGGGCTTGCCACGGAAACGAAAGGTAAGCGTCGTTCGCCGCGACCGCATCGCCAGCTTTGTGGAGAGGCGCGCCAGACGACGCGCCGCATCCCTAGTTCATGCAGCGTTGTGCGATGTGTCTGGTGGGCGCAGGGCTTCTCCTACAGAATGAGGATGAAACTCCAGGCAAAAGTCGTGACCATTGTTTCTGACCCTGCAAACGTATCGGCAGAGTGGCCTGAACTGAGGCAGCAACGTCGAGCGATCGTGGTGGTGGATGTCGTCGAGTCGGTGCGGCTCATGCAGGCCAACGAGGCCGACGTGATCGACCGCTGGCGGCGCTTCGTCAACGAAGTTAGAACCCAGGTGCTGCCAAAGCATGGCGGCCGGCTTGTGAAAAGCCTGGGGGATGGACTGCTGCTGGAGTTTGAGACTGTGACCACCGCTGTCGCTGCCGCCTTTGAGATTCAACACTGCGTCGGCATCTACAACGTGGGGCGGGACGGTGCGGCAGCTATTGCATTGAGGGTTGGAGCACATCTGGCTGATGTCGTCATTGATCACCTGGACGTCTACGGTGCGGGTGTCAATCTCACGGCTCGCTTGGCAACCTTGTCGCTACCCGGGGGCATCGTGGTTTCCGCTCCGGTGCGAGACGACCTGTTTGATGGCATCGATGCGGACATAGAGGACCTCGGCGACTGCTACCTGAAGCATCTGGCGGACCCGATACGCGCTTTCCGTCTGCATCAGGTCGGCGTTTCTCATGAATCCGCGTCCAGAGTGGTTTTCTCTCATGACGTCCGGCCCGCCGTGGCCGTGTTGCCGCTTATCGCGCGAGGCACAGACCAAGACATGGGTGTGGTGGGCGACGTGTTCGCTGACGAGGTTTGCGTGTCCCTGTCGCGCTGCTCGGAGCTCAAGGTCATTTCACGGCTTTCGACGGGTGTATTCAAGAATCGGATCGAGCAGGCTTCGGCTCACGATCTGTTGGGCGCGCACTATGTGGTGTCGGGCTCTTACCACCTGGACGGCGACCACGCTCGGATTCGTGTTGAACTTTGCGACGCTGCTGCCGGCGAAGTGCTGTGGGCGGACAGCGCAAATCTCCACTGCACCGCACTCTTGTCGGGGCAGGAACCCGTGGTCGACGACATGGTGTCGAGCATCGGCGCGGCCATCGTGGCGCGAGAAGTGCATTGCGCGACATCCAGCCCGATGCCCAACGTCCAGAGTCACGCGCTGATGTCGGCGGCAATCACGTTGATGCACCGTAGCAATCGGTCGCAGTTCGACCGCGCGCGAACCATGATCGATCACCTTCGAGATCGCCACCCAAGCCTTCCTCAACCTCACGCCTGGCTCGCCAAGTGGCATGTGCTGCGCGTGGTTCAGGGCTGGTCGCCTGACCCGCCGCTCGATGGCCAGAGAGCGCTTGACGCCGGGCATCGTGCGCTTGATGGCGATTCGCATTCCTCGTTGGCGCTAACCATGCAAGGCCTGGTTCATGCGTATCTGCTGAGGGACTTTGACAAGGCGCGCGACGCCTACGACGCCGCCCTGCAAGTCAATCCGAACGAATCGATGGCGATGCTCTTGATGGGCACCATGCACGCGTTTCTTGGACAGGGCGAACCCGCCTGGGATTTGACCCAGGCTTCGCTGCGCTTGTCACCGCTCGACCCGTTGCGCTACTTCTACCTCTCGCTGAGCGCGTCGGCGGCGATTTCTGCACAACGTTATGACGACGCAGCCGACCTGGCCCAACGTTCGCTCAGAGCCAACCGTACCCACCTCTCAACCTATCGGGCTCTGGCACTGGCGCAGGCGTTGGGCGGGCGAATTCCGCAGGCGCGTCAAACCGTGACCGAACTGCTCAAGCTTGAGCCTGGGTTTACTACCGCAGCGTTCCTTGCGCGGTACCCGGGTCGAGATGAGGCACCCGAATACACCCGCCGTCTTGCCGATGCATTTCGAAGTGCCGGCCTGCCCGAGTAAATGATTCAGACCCCCCGTTCCAGCTCCAGGAGATCGCAATGAGTTTTGCAGGCTATGCAGGCTATGCCGGTTACGCGGGGTACGCCGGTTATGCGGGCTACGCGGGTTACGCCGGATATGCGGGCTACGCGGGGATCGGAGCGCTCGCAGGTGCGTCAGCAATTCCCCTGGTCGCAGATGCGTTGGTACGCAGCCATGACGCGCTCGCGGAGCCGGTCGGCACAGGCGATCAGTGGGCACCGCAGAAATGGGTCAGTCATCCGCCGTTCCCGTCCACCGGTGACGACGGAAAGCGCTTGTGGCACTGGGAGCCGCACATTCGAGCTGCGCTTTACGACCAGGAGTTACTGGGACAGGTGCGGTTTGTGGTGACGCCGAAAACGCAGACGGTGGAACTGCGTTCGCACGTTGCCGGCCAGTTGGTTGCAACCGTGACACGTCCGCCGCGCGCCACGTTTGAAGCCCAGTTGGCGCTGGTGGAAAGTTGGGCGACACGGCGCGAAGAGCGCTTGGGCGAGGTGCTTTCGCAGACCGTGCCGCAGGTGCCTTTCTGGGCCTCTGTGTTGCAACTCAACCCCAACCGGCATCGCTGCACCTTCGAGTTGGTCGAAACGGCGCTGCGCTTCACTATGATTTTGGTCATGCGCTTCAAGCATGAGTTTGCGTGCCCGCGACCGAGCGAATACTCGCCCAACATTCAGCCGAATTTGATGGTGCCCGGCTACTCCGCGTTGCCCAGTGGACATGCCACCGAATCGGCCGTGGCTGCCCACCTTCTGATCGCGCTCACAGGGCAAGCTGACGATTCGCCGCTCGCGCAGCAATTGCTGAGGCTCGCAGACAGGATTGCCGAGCACCGCGTGGTCGCCGGTTTGCACTTTCCTGTGGACAGTGCGGCGGGCTACGCATTGGGGCGTGCGCTGGCGAGCTACGTTGTGGCTTTGGCCAAGGGAATCAAGCCGTCCACGAAAGCGGACGCGGTCTCAGCAGGTTGGCGGTCTGTCGTCTTCAAAGGACAGGCTTTTCCGGGAACATCCGATTGGCGTCGTCCCGAGCCACCTCACCCCGAGCCGGCGTATGCGAAGACAACATCGGTGTCCGCGAACCTTGCGGGTGCAGCTCCCTTGCTGGCGCAGCTTTGGACGCGTGCACAAGCCGAGCAGCGCGACGCCGGCTTCCAGGTCTGAGGGAGCCCGCCATGGCATGGCATGAATTGAACGGCGTCATCGGTAGCAAACAGCAAGGTAAGGCAGCGTCGAATGAGCTGGCTGCTGCGGGTGCGGTAGATCGCGAAGTCAGCGAACTGACCCGCTGCGACGCCCGATCAATCTGGGCGCGTGCAAGCGATTTCCGGGGGTTCGCGACGGCCCTGGGTGGCACCGGCGGTCGCAAGCGCATACCCGTCGCGGTGGAGGTGGAGCGCAACGCCTCTGACGCGGATCGCGAGGCGTTGGCACGTCGCATTCAGTTGCGTGGAATTTACGGACCGCCCGCAACCGGCGGTAACTTTTGGACCGGTGTCGTGTACGCTGATGCGCTCGCGAAATTGTCGAAGCTGAAGGCCGTGAAGGGCTGGCGAATCGGATTGGAGAACATCCCTGGTGTAGAGCGTACGCAGGCACCTGTTCCTCCCGGCGACGGGACGCTTGAAGGCTTCCTTCACGTGCCGCCACTGGTGGGCATCATCGACCATGGCCTGGGCATTGCTCACCGGGCTTTCCGTTACCCGAATTCGCCGGCCACTCCGCGCCTGATCAGCTTATGGGACCAAGAGCCGGAGCGGTGTTTGAAGCCCAACAACCCGCACAAGTACTGGCAAGAGCTCCCCGGGATCGGCTACGGCGGGGAGTTGTCTCATGAGACGTTGAAACGCCTCATCGCTGACAGCGGCGGTCGGGACCGTTGGATTTACGAGCAGTTGAGATACGAGCCTGCGCTGACCCGGGTCAGTCATGGCACCCACGTTCTGGACTTGGCAGCCGGTTGGCCCAACCCGCTGGCAAATTCGGCGGCCCTTCCCAATGCAGAAACTGTTTCACGCTCGCCCATCGTGGCGGTACAACTTCCGTACAAGCCAGCCAGGGATGCGTCCGGCAGCGCGCTGTGCGTGCACGTGCTCGATGCCCTTCACTACATCGTTGGCAAGGCGCTTAAACGGCAACGGGTGGTGATCAACCTCAGCGATGGTGCATACGGTGGGGCGCACGACGGGATGTCGATGCTCGAACGCGCCATCGATGAGTTTCTCGAGAAGCGTCCGTGGGTCAACCTTGTGCTGGCGGCAGGCAACGCCCACGAAATGCGGGGCCATGCCCGGGTTGAAGCTTTACAACTAGGCTCAATCGCGCCGTTCGACTGGCGTGTTCTGCCCGACGACTACACCGACAGTTATTCGGAAGTCTGGTTCGACTGTGTCTGTTGCGACGGGTCCGTCGCTCTCACCCTCACGCCCCCCGGTGGTCTGGACCCAGTGACAGTCCCAATGGGCTCGACCCAACTTCTGCTCGATGCGGACGGTAACGTGCTTGGCTCCGTGATTTCTCGTTCCACAAGTCCCGACGGACCCGCACGCAGCATGTTTTTGGTGGCCGTCGCCTCGACGGGTTCGCGAAATCGGGGGCGGCCGGCAGCTCCCCATGGGCTTTGGCAGGTGAGAGTGCAAAACATCAGCGTCTCATCGGGGGTGGCGGTCGATGCCTGGATTGAGCGCGACAACCCAGTCATCAACGAATCGGGCCCGAGGCGGCAATCGTTTTTCGAGGATCGGCACTGTCACCCATTGGTGGTTGACGGGCAAGGCACACTGGGCAGCTTGGCGGGCAGCGGGCAGGCCATTGTTGTGGGTGGACGCTACCGGCGGGGCGCGGCGTCGGGTGGCTGCGACGCGTCGAAGCTGTCATCGGTGGCCAGATATTCGTCCCGCGGTCCCAGCCGTGCCGGCCCTGTGCAGGGCCCGGATTTGCTGGCACCTTCCGACGACAGTCCGGTACAGCACGGCTTGCTGGCGGCCGCGAACCGTGCGGGTGCCAAGTTCAGGATGGACGGCACCAGCGTGGCGGCACCAATCGTCACGCGGCGCATCGTCAACCTGCTGGGCTCGGCGGACCCTCCTGCGTCGAATCGCGACGCGATGATGGCCGCGCTGATCGGGCCGAACCCTGGCCCTGACCCCGATCTCACGGGGGAGCGGGGATCGGTCGAGCCCGGCTCCGAGCCGCCGCCTGCACTCGGGCTGTGGCTCCCGGTGGCATCTTTAAGGTGACCGCGTTACCAGCGCGACGGCAAGGTACGAACCACGCTGTAGCTGCCGTCCGTCGCAACGAGATAGCCGCCGTTCTCCAAATCCTTCATCAACCGACTCACCATCTCCCGTGAACACCCCAGCCTGTTCGCCATCTCCTGATGCGTCATCCGCTCGCTGATCACGCGCGTGCCGTCGTCCTGCGGAACTGCCAGTGAATTCAGCAGCAACACCAGCCTTCCATACACGTCGTTCAGCGCCAGCTGCTTGGCGCTCAGCGTGGCCGCGCGCGCCCGGCGGATCACCTTGGCGAGCAGGTCGAAGGCGATCTCGGGGTGCTCGGCGATGTGCTGGGTCAGCGTCTGCCGCGTGACCACCGCGCACTCACAGGGCTCGATCGTGACCACGCTGGCCGAGCGCGGCCCGCCGTCCAGGCTGATCTCGCCGATGTACTCCCCCGCGCCATAGGTTCCGTACGTGATCTCGCGGTCCCGCTCACCGCTGCTGAACACCCGCACCCGGCCGGACAGGATGATGAAGATGGTTTGGCCGTACTCGCCCTCTTCGATCAGTCGGTGGCCCTTGCGGTAGTGCTTCAGTTCACCGCGCTGCGCGAGCAGGCGCAAGGATTCGGGCAACACGGCCAAGGGATCGGGAGCGGCGTGATAGGTCGAAAGCATTCGGGGCG
>JANNEI010000060.1:0-3110 GCA_031378565.1 Burkholderiales bacterium | reverse complement strand
TCGGCCACGGCGCGATGCGTGGCAAGCCCGGTCCGGTGTACGCGCGCCTGCACGCGGCTTACCAGCGCGCCAAGGCCGTTCAGTCGATCTGATGCAGATTTGACTTCGCCGACGCTGTCCCCATCTTCTCGAACATGCAAGGCATCCCGCCCGAGCAATCGCTCATCGAATACCCGTCGCAGTTCCCGATCAAGGTGATGGGGCTGAACGCCGATGGTTTCGTGCATGCGATGGTCAGCGTGGCCCGCCACTTCGACCCTGGATTCGATGCGGCCACCGTCGAACTGCGGCCGAGCAAGGCCGACAAATACCTCGGCGTCACGCTCACCGTCACCGCCACCAGCCGCGAGCAGCTCGACGAGCTGTACCGCACGCTGAGCACGCACCCGATGGTGAAGCTGGTGCTGTGAATCGCTGGGTGAAATTGCACTGCCGATTTTGGAACAGTACGTTTAGTTGATAAAAAAATGGCTGAAAATTAGAATAGCAACCGCTGCTAATCCAATTTCGACCATGAATCGAACGCCAACCGGCCGTTACGAACCCAGCATCGCTGCCGGCATCGCCTGCAAAGGCTTTGTTCCTGAGCCCTTGCCGCCGTCGCCACCGCTGGAAATCAGCGCAGACCTTCAAGACAAGCTCGATCAGGCCCACCTTGCGCTCGGCCGACTCGACAGCTTGACCACGCTCCTGCCCGACGCGCAAACCTATCTGTACAGCTACGTGCGCAAAGAAGCGGTGCTTTCGTCGCAGATCGAAGGCACGCGATCATCGTTGGCCGACCTGTTGCTGTTCGAGGCAGACGGCGCGCCCGGCGTGCCCATCGACGACGTGACCGAAGTGTCCTGCTATGTCGCAGCGCTCGACCACGGAGTGAAACGTCTGCACGAAGGCCTGCCGCTGTCGTCGCGCCTGATTCGAGAACTGCACGAAAAGCTCATGCAATCTGGGCGCGGAGCGGGCAAGGCACCGGGCGAGTTTCGGCGGGTCCAGAACTGGGTGGGTGGGGCCACGCCGTCGGCGGCTGAGCTGGTGCCGCCGCCGCCGGAGTTTGTCGAATCGTGCGTGGCCGACCTGGAGCGGTTTCTCAACGACCTGCCCAAACGCCATTCACCGCTCATCAAGGCAGCTCTCGCCCATGTTCAGTTCGAGACCATTCATCCGTTCCTTGATGGCAACGGCCGCGTCGGCCGCTTGCTGATTCCGCTGTTGCTGCTGAGTGAGAAAGTGCTGCAGGAGCCTTTGCTCTACCTGAGCCTCTATTTCAAAGTGCATCGCGCCCGCTACACGATCTGCTCAGCCACGTGCGCCGCACCGGCGACTGGGAGACCTGGCTCGAATTCTTTGCCGACGCCGTGCGATTGAGCGCCGCGCAGGCTGTCGAAACGGCGCGAGCCATCACGGCGCTGGTGGTTGCCGACCGCCAGCGAATCACCACACTGGGCCGGCTCGCGCCGAGTGCCATGTTGGTGTTCGACGCCTTGACTCGCCGCCCGGTACGCAGCATTCCCAACATCTGCGCTGAGACAGGGCAAAGCGCGATGACGGTGGCCAGTGCATTGGGCCGGCTCGGTGAGCGCCTCGGCCTGGTCACAGAGCTGACAGGCAAGCGGCGCAATCGGGTGTACGGGTACATCGCCTATCTCGACACGCTCAATCGCGAGGCGCTGTTCGACAAGCCTCCTCCAAGCAGCGTGTTGGCCGCATGAGCGCACTCTTTCGTCCGCTCGGCCACGTCGCCTGCGCCCCCACGCTGGCCGCGATGCGCGCATTCACTGAATCCCGCGCCGCCGACACCCCCGACGAGCTCTGGCTCTGCGAGCACCCGCCCGTCTACACGCAAGGTCTGGCCGGCACGGCCGTGCACGTGCTGAATGCGCACGGCATCCCCGTCGTGCAGACCAACCGCGGCGGGCAGGTCACGTACCACGGGCCGGGGCAGGTGGTCGCGTACCCACTGGTCGACCTGCGGCGCTTGAACATCTACGTCAAGGAGTACGTCTACCGGATCGAACAGTCGGTGATCAAGACGCTGGAGCACTTCGGGGTCACGGGCCACCGGGTGGCGGGTGCGCCGGGCATCTACGTGAAACTGGACGATCCGTTCGGTCACGCGCGGCTGACCCGGTCGGCGACGGAAGGTTTCGACGGCCTGGGAAAGATCGCGGCGCTGGGCATCAAGGTCAGCCGCCACTGCGCGTACCACGGCGTGGCGCTGAACGTGGCGATGGACCTGCGACCCTTCGCCGGCATCAACCCGTGTGGGTACGCCGGCTTGCAAGCGGTCGACCTTTCTACAATCGGGGCCCAGGTGTCGCCTGCCGACGTGGCCGACGTACTCGGTCGCAAGCTGCAAAGCCATCTGAGCCTGTGACCGACGCTCCCTTCGTGCGACAAAAATGAGCATCTCCCACGTGACCCCAGACACCACTCCCGCCAGCGGATACGACGCCACCGTCAAGCAGAAATCGCAGGCCAAGACGGCGCGCATTCCGATCAAGATCGTGCCGGCCGAGGCGCTGAAGAAGCCCGACTGGATTCGCGTCAAGGCCGGCTCGCCAAGCACGCGCTTCTACGAGATCAAGAAGATCCTGCGCGAGCACCAACTGCACACGGTGTGCGAGGAAGCCAGTTGCCCGAACATCGGCGAATGCTTCGGCAAGGGCACCGCCACCTTCATGATCATGGGCGACAAGTGCACCCGCCGCTGCCCGTTCTGCGACGTGGGCCACGGCCGGCCGGACCCGCTGGACGCGAACGAACCCGAGAATCTCGCTAAGACGATCGCTGCGCTGAAGCTGCAGTACGTGGTGATCACCAGCGTCGACCGCGACGATTTGCGCGACGGCGGGGCAGCGCATTTCGTCGCCTGCATCCAACGCACCCGCGAGCTGTCGCCTGCCACGCGCATCGAAATCCTGACGCCCGACTTTCGGGGCCGCATGGACCGGGCGCTGGAGATCCTGAAAGCGGCACCGCCCGATGTGATGAACCACAATCTGGAAACCACGCCGCGCCTTTACAAGGAGGCGCGCCCCGGGTCCGACTATCAGTACAGCCTGACCCTGCTCAAGCGCTTCAAGGAATTTGCGCCCGGCGTTCCGACCAAG
>JANNEI010000037.1:0-30719 GCA_031378565.1 Burkholderiales bacterium | reverse complement strand
CGCGGGCAACGCCCGCGACTTTCTGTACCGCAGCCTGTCGAGCGAAGACCGGGCAACGGTCGACATGCAGTTGCAACGCGCCCCGACGGATGCCGGCGTGGTGTGGCGGGTCGAGCAGCTGTTGGTGGTGGGGAGCTGAGGCGGTCTTCAGCCCAGAGTGCCAGCCTCAGATCGGCGCGTCGCCCGTTGTCGGCCAGCGCCTGCGCATATTGCCGTGACGGTGAGGGTTTGATGGTTGCCCACTTGCTGCCGGAGCCTTCTTCGCGCGTCAACGCTTCGGACATGCCCGGCCGAGCTGGCTGACCTTGCGCGCACGGTCGGCGTCACCGCTTCGAAGTTCTTCGGCGGCTTCGCGAACGAGGAAATCGCTCAGGTGCTGGGTCTGTCGCTGGCCATGGTCAAGCGCAACCGGGCGAAGGGCTGGCAAAAGCAAGCACTTGCAATCGCCAGTCAGCATGCGCTGCGGCTCTGTAAGCAGGGTAAGCCGCTGCAAGAAGGCTGGCCGGACGCAGCTGCCGGCGGTGCAATGCGGGTCTTCTCAATCCTTTGGAAAACCCGTCATGTCCACTCCCTTCAACGCGCTTCGCACCCCGTTGCTCGCCGCTCTGGCCAGCCTGGCTTTTGCAGTCGGCGCACAAACCACCGCCCCGGCGTCTCCGACAGCCAAAGACAAGACAGCGATGGAAGCCGCCTTCTCGCGCGCCGACAGCAATGCGGACGGCAAGCTGTCGAAAGAAGAAGCTGCGCGCATGCCGGCCATCTCGGCCAAGTTCGATGAACTCGACGCCAACAAGGACGGCTTCTTGACCATGGAAGAGTTTGCGGTCGGCTTCATGGCGGCGACATAGTCACTCGCGCCCAGCCTCAGTCGGCGTCGCGCGCCAGGCGTTCGCTCTTCCAGTAGACGTCGTCGCCGCCCAGCCCGTCGAGGTTGGCGCGGTTGAGCACGCGGGCCAGCACGAACAGCAGGTCGCTCAGGCGGTTCAGGTAGTGGCGCGGCTCGGCGCGCACCGCGTCGACCGCGCCCAGAGCCACCACCGCACGCTCGGCACGGCGCGCGACCGTGCGCCCCACGTGCGCGATGGCCGCGCTGCGGGTACCAGCGGGCAGGATGAATTCCTTCAGCCGCGGCAACGCTTCGTTGTAGTGCGCAAGCGCTTCGTCGAGCCGGATCACCGCCTCGGCTTTCAGCAACTCGAAGCCGGGAATCGACAACTCGCCGCCCAGGTTGAACAACTCGTGCTGGATCACCCCGAGCAAGTGACGCACGTCATCCGGCAATGGTTCGGCCAACAGGACACCGAGCGTCGAGTTGAGTTCGTCCACGTCGCCCATGGCCTGCACGCGCAGGTGGTCCTTGGAAACGCGGCTGCCGTCGCCCAGGCCAGTGCTGCCGTCGTCCCCGGTGCGGGTGGCGATTTGAGTGAGTCGGTTTGCCATGGCGCAGATGCTAGCAGCGGCAGTGGGCGTCCCTACAATAGGCTCATTGCCCGGCACGGAGACACGCCATGAACGCACCGCTTCCCGCTCACCTGTTCGAGCCGCGCACTGTTCCGCCAGCGATGCTGGATGCGTTGAAGGAACGCTTCGGCGGGCGCTGCTCCAGCGCCCTGGCCGTGCGCGTGCAGCACGGCCGCGACGAGTCCCCGCTGGACGCGCCACCGCCCGAGCTGGTGGTGTTTGCGGAAAGCACCGAAGACGTGGCCGCCGTCGTCAAGCTGGCCGATCAGCATGCGGTGCCGGTGATTCCGTACGGCGCGGGCTCGTCGCTGGAAGGCCATCTGCTGGCGGTGCAGGGCGGCGTCAGCCTGGACCTGAGCCGCATGAACCAGATCATCTCGATCCAGCCCGAAGACCTGACCGTCACGGTGCAGGCCGGTGTGACACGGATGCAGCTGAACAACGAGATTCGGCACACCGGCCTCTTCTTCCCGATCGACCCGGGTGCCGACGCCAGCATCGGCGGCATGAGCGCCACCCGCGCCAGCGGCACCAACGCCGTGCGCTACGGCACCATGCGCGAGAACGTGCTGGGCCTGACCGTGGTGACGGCGCAGGGGGAGGTGATCCACACCGGCACGCGCGCCCGCAAATCGTCCGCCGGCTACGACCTGACGCGCCTGATGGTGGGCAGCGAAGGCACGTTGGGCGTGATGACCGAGATCACGCTGAAGCTGTTTCCGCAGCCCGAGGCGGTGTCGGCGGCGACCTGCACCTTTCCGAGCATCGACGCAGCGGTGCGCACCACCATCCAGCTGATCCAGATGGGGGTTCCGATTGCCCGCTGCGAGTTGCTGGACGCGCATGCCGTGCGCGCGGTGAACCGGCACGACAAGCTGACGCTGACCGAAGCACCGATGCTGCTGATGGAGTTTCACGGCAGCCCGGCCAGCGTGCAGGAACAGGCGACCACGGTGCAGGAGATCGCGACGGAGTTCGGCGGCGAGGGCTTCCAGTGGGCCACCACGCCCGAGGAACGCACCCGACTCTGGACCGCACGACACCACGCTTACTTTGCCGGGCTGCAACTGAAGCCGGGCTCGCGCTGCGTGACCACCGACACCTGCGTGCCGATCTCGCACCTGGCCGAAAGCGTGACCACTGCGTCGGCTGAAGCCGAGGCGGCTGGCCAGACGCACTACATCGTGGGCCACGTGGGCGACGGCAACTTCCACATCGCCTACCTGATCGACCCCTTGATTCCATCCGAGCGCGAGACCGCCGAACGTCTCAACCGTCAACTGGTGGAACGGGCCCTGGCGATGGGCGGCACCTGCAGCGGCGAGCACGGCATCGGGCTGCACAAGATGGACTTCCTGGTGACGGAAGCCGGTGCCGGTGCGGTCGACATGATGCGCAGCTTGAAGCGTGCGCTGGACCCGAAAAACATCATGAACCCGGGCAAGATCTTCGTGAACTGAGCCGATGCAGCGAGGGTCGAACCGCGTCGGGTGCACGGACCACTGTTCTACACTGAACCATGCGAAATGATCCAGCCCGGCTCGCAGAACTGCGGCGACTGACCATCCTCGATTCATCGTCGGAGCGTGCCTACGACGACATCACGAGACTGCTGGCCACGACCCTGGCCACACCGATCACCATGGTCAATCTGCTGGACGAGGAACGCGACTGGTTCAAGTCGTGTGTCGGCCTGCAGCAAACGCAGTCGCCCCACGTCACCTCGTTCTGCGAAACGTTCTTCACTTCATCCAGCGACGTGATCGTCGTCGAGGACACGTTGAAGGACGAGCGATTCGCCGATCACCCGCTCGTGCAGGGCCGACCCTTCATTCGCTTCTATGCGGCGGCGAGACTCGTCGTCAAGGGCCAGACCGTCGGGACGCTGTGCGCCTACGACGTCAACCCCAGGCCGATCGCGCCGGAACAGGTCGCTGACCTGCAGATCATGGCCGGTGCCGTCGTCGAACTCCTGAGCCAGCGCAACACGACTTCAGGCGCCTGAGGGCGGGCTGCGGTCGAGGGCGTTGAACGCCTCTTTTTGCGTACTGCCGGCCCAGCGGGTACCGGGCTCAGGCGTGGGCCGGTGCCGACCAGCGCTTCTTCACGTCGCCGACACTGTTCACGCTGTCGAGGTGCACGCCGAAGCCCCAAAGGCGTGCCACGTGCTTGAGCACTTCCTGCGCGCTGTCGTGCAGCGGCCGGTCGTTGTGCTGGGTGTGGCGCAGCGTGAGGGAGCGGTCGCCGCGCAGGTTGACGCTCCAGACCTGGATGTTGGGCTCGCGCTGCCCCAGGTCGTATTGCCGCGACAGCGATTCGCGCACGCGGCGGTAGCCCGCCTCGTCGTGGATCGCGGCCACTTCGAGCTCGCTTTCCTTCTCGTCGTCGGCGATGCTGAACAACCGAAAGTCGCGCATCAGCTTGGGTGAGAGGTATTGCCCGATGAAGCTCTCGTCCTTGAAGTTGCGCATGGCGTGGTCGATGGTTTCGAGCCAGTCGCGCCCGGCCACATCGGGAAACCACAGGCGGTCTTCATCGGTCGGGTTTTCGCAGATGCGCTTGATGTCGGTGTACATCGCAAAGCCCAGCGCATACGGGTTGATGCCGCTGTAGGCGCGGTGGCCCACTGGCGGTTGGTACACCACGTTGGTGTGCGACTTCAGCCACTCGATCATCACGCCGTCGGTCAGGTGCCCGTCGTCGTACAGGGTGTTGAGCAGGTGGTGGTGCCAGAACGTGGCCCAGCCTTCGTTCATGACCTGGGTCTGGCGTTGCGGGTAAAAATACTGCGCCACCTTGCGCACGATGCGCACGATCTCGCGCTGCCACGGCTCCAGCAGCGGTGCGTTTTTCTCGATGAAGTACAGCAGGTTTTCCTGAGGTTCCTCGGGGAAGCGGCGGGTTTCCTTTTCGTCAGCCTTGTCGATGCCTTTGACCGCCTTTTGCGGCAGCGTGCGCCACATGTCGTTGACCTGGCGCTGCGCGTAGGCCTCGCGCTCTTCGCGCCGGGTCTGTTCCTGTGCCAGGCTCAACTTGTTGGGGCGGCGATAGCGGTCCACGCCGTGGTTCATCAGCGCGTGACAACTGTCCAGCGTCTGCTCCACAGCGTCGAGGCCGTGGCGCTCCTCGCAGTCGGTCACGTAGTTCTTGGCATACACCAGGTAATCGATGATGGACGACGCGTCGGTCCACATGCGGAACAGGTAGTTGCCCTTGAAGAAACTGTTGTGGCCGTAGGCCGCATGCGCGATCACCAACGCCTGCATCGCCATCGTGTTTTCCTCCATCAGGTAGCTGATGCAGGGGTTGGCGTTGATGACGATCTCGTAGGCCAGGCCCATGTGGCCACGGCGGTAGTTTTTTTCGGTTGAAATGAACTCCTTGCCGTAGCTCCAGTGCCTGTAGTTCACCGGCATGCCGACCGACGCATACGCGTCCATCATTTGCTCGGCCGTGATGATTTCGAGTTGGTTCGGGTAGGTGTCCAGGCCGAACCGCCTTGCGGTGTCGCGAATCACGGCGTGGTACTGCTCGATCAACTCGAACGACCAGTCGTTCGGGGCCGGCAGCGGCTGCGTGGCCCGCGCTGGCGTGACGACATCGGCAGCGCGTTTTACGCGGCCCGACGGCTCCTTGTCGATGCCGTCGAACAGGTCCGGGGTCGGGTCTATCAGGGTGGCTGCTTTGCGAGTCATGCGATTGCTTCCTCAAGGAAATGTGGCTCCGCCAGTTTCCGGCATCCCCTCGGGGGACGGACGACGTATGTCGTCGGCCGGGGGGCGTTCATGAAGAGACGCCTTCCTTCTTGAACAAGTCGCGGAACACCGGGTAGATCTGCGAGGCCTGTGTCGCCTTGCGCACCGCGAACGCTTTCACCTCAGCGGCCAGGGCGACATACTCGTCCCACAGGTTCTGTTCTTCCTCGGCCACTTGAACATAGGCGAAGTAGCGGCACAGCGGCAGGATCTTTTCGGCCAGCAGCGCGCGGCAGCGCCCGCTGTCGTGATGCCAGTTGTCGCCGTCGCTGGCCTGCGCGCCGTAGATGTTCCATTCGCTGGTCGGGTAGCGGGCGCGGACGATTTCTTCCATCAGCACCAGCGCACTCGACACGACGGTGCCGCCGGTTTCGGTGGCATGAAAGAAGTTCTGCTCGTCGACCTCCTGCGCCTGCGTGTGGTGGCGGATGAAGACGATGTCGATCTTCTCGTAGTGGCGCGTCAGGAACAGGTACAGCAGGATGAAGAAGCGCTTGGCCAGGTCCTTGCGCGACTCGTCCATCGAGCCCGACACGTCCATCAGGCAGAACATCACCGCCTTCGAGGTGGGCACCGGCGTGCGCACCCGGCTGCGGTAGCGCAGGTCGATCGGGTCGAGGTAGGGGATGCGCGACAACCGCGACCGCAAGCTCTCGATCTCGCGCTCCAGCGGCGCAATCTCGCGCGCATGCGGGTTCGGTTCAGGGTGCCGCTTCAACAGCGCAAGGTGGTCTTCGAGACGATGCAGCTCGCGCCGCGCCTCGCTTCCCAGGGCAATGCGCCGGCCCATCGCGCCGCGCATGGAACGCAGCACGTGAAGGTTGTTCGGCGTGCCGTCGCTGGAATAGCCGGCACGGTGCGTCTTGTACTCGGGCGTCTCGGCCAGCGATGTGCGCGCCAGGTTGGGCAAGGCCAGATCTTCGAAAAAGACCTGCATGAACTCTTCTTTGCTGAGGTGAAAGACAAAGTCGTCGTCGCCCTCGCCCGAATCACCGGCCTGCCCGCTGCCAGCGCCCTGGCCACCGCCTTTGGGGCGCTCGATGCGGTCGCCTCGAACGTAGTCTTGGTTGCCGGGATGAACCATCTCGCGCGAACCGCCCTGCCCGTGGCCGAACACCGGCTCGCTGATGTCGCGTTTCGGGATGTGAACGTCTTCGCCCTGCGCCATGTCGCGAATGCCACGGCCATCCACCGCGCGCTTCACCGCCTCGCGAATCTGCTCCTTGTGGCGGCGCAGAAAGCGTTCGCGGTTGCCTATCGACTTGTTCTTGCAGGCCAGCCGTCTGTCGATGATTTGCTGCATCAGGCCCCCCCCCGGAGCGCCTTCGGCGCACCCCCCAAGGGGGGCACCGCCACCGGCCCGGCGAAGCCGGCTCCGCGGCGTCCGCTTGACCAAGCCAGCCGCTCTAGAAGGTGGCAGCGCATCAACTGCTCTTGCGGACGCGCAAATACCATTCGCAGAGCAAGCGAACCTGCTTGGGCGTGTAGCCCTTGGCCACCATGCGCGTCACGAAGTCTTCGTGCTTCTTGGCCTCGTCGGCGCTGGCCTTGGCGTTGAAGCTGATCACCGGCAACAGCTCTTCGGTGTTGCTGAACATCTTCTTTTCGATCACCGTGCGCAGCTTCTCGTAGCTCGTCCACAGCGGATTGTTGCCGGCATTGTTGGCGCGGGCGCGCAGCACGAAGTTGACGATCTCGTTGCGGAAGTCTTTCGGGTTGCTGATGCCGGCAGGCTTCTCGATCTTCTCGAGTTCACCGTTCAGCGAGCCGCGGTCGAACACCTCGCCAGTGTCGGTGTCACGGTACTCGTGGTCCTGGATCCAGTAGTCGGCATAGGTCACGTAGCGGTCGAAAATGTTCTGGCCGTACTCGCTGTAGCTCTCCAGGTACGCCGTCTGAATTTCCTTGCCGATGAACTCGGCGTAGCGAACCGACAGGTGCTCCTTGATGAAGGCCAGGTACTTTTGCTCGGTCTCCGCCGGGAACTGCTCACGTTCGATCTGCTGCTCCAGCACATACATCAGGTGCACCGGGTTGGCCGCGACTTCGGTGCTGTCGAAGTTGAACACCTTGCTGATGATCTTGAACGCGAAGCGGGTCGAGATGCCGCTCATGCCCTCGTCGACTCCGGCGTAGTCGCGGTACTCCTGAAAGCTCTTGGCGCGTGGGTCGGTGTCCTTCAGGTTCTCGCCGTCGTAGACCAGCATCTTCGAGTACAGCGACGAGTTCTCCGGCTCCTTCAGCCGGGTCAGCGTCGCGAACTGCGACATCATCTTCAGCGTGCCCGGCGCGCAGGTGGCGTTCGCCAACGACGAGCCGCGCAGCAGCTTCTCGTAGATCTTGATTTCTTCGCTGACACGCAGGCAGTACGGCACCTTGACGATGTAGATTCGGTCGAGGAAGGCCTCGTTGTTCTTGTTGTTTCGGAAGGTCTTCCACTCGCTCTCGTTGCTGTGCGCCAGCACGATGCCGTCGAACGGAATCGCGCCGAAACCTTCGGTGCCCTTGTAGTTGCTTTCCTGCGTGGCGGTCAGCAAGGGATGCAGCACCTTGATCGGTGCCTTGAACATTTCCACGAACTCCAGCAGGCCCTGGTTGGCGAGGTTCAGGCCACCGGAATAGCTGTAGGCGTCGGGGTCGTCCTGCGAGAACGTTTCGAGCTTGCGAATGTCAACCTTGCCGACCAGCGAACTGATGTCCTGATTGTTCTCGTCGCCAGGCTCGGTCTTGGCGATGCCCACCTGTTTCAGGATCGACGGGTGGCGCTTCACGATCTTGAATTGGCGAATGTCGCCACCGAATTCTTCCAGACGTTTCACGGCCCAAGGTGACAGAACGCGCTGCAGGTAGCGACGCGGAATGCCGTATTCCTTCTCCAGGATCGGCCCGTCTTCCACCGTGTCAAACAGGCCCAGCGGCGACTCGTTCACCGGCGAGCCCTTGATGGCGTAGAACGGCACGTCCTGCATCAACTGCTTCAAGCGTTCGGCGATCGACGACTTGCCGCCGCCCACCGGCCCCAGCAAATACAGGATCTGCTTTTTCTCCTCCAGACCCTGCGAGGCGTGGCGGAAGTAGCTCACCACTTGCTCGATGGCGTCCTCCATGCCATAGAACTCGGCGAAGGCGGGATAGATCTTGATCAGCTTGTTGGCGAACAACCGCGACATGCGCGGGTCGTTGCGTGTGTCCACGGTCAGTGGCTCGCCGATGGCCTTGAGCATTCGCTCGGCCGCGGTGGCATAGGCGATGGGGTTGCGCTTGCACTCGAGCAGATAGTCTTCGAGTGAAAGCTCTTCTTCGCGGGTGCGCTCGAAGCGAGCGGCGAAGTGGCTGATGACATCCATGCTGATCTCTCCTGTGGGGTCGAGGAGGCGGCACAAGGAAGCGGTTCTTCCTGCGCCGTCTGGGGAAGTTCTGATGAAGTCCTAACTTCAGGGCTCCATCAGAGCTTTCCTTTCGGATCAGCTCATCACGTTCATCAAGCTTCGTTCATGCTTGCCGACGGCATGCGGCGAGAAGCGGCACGAAAGCGGGCTTGTTCGGCACAGCTTCAGCAAGTAGCGTGCCTTGTGTCGTGTTGATCGACAAGCCCCTCATCTCAGGGAGCGCTGGAACGCGTGCAAAGTTCCACGCTTGAACCGTACAACGCAACGGGGTGCAGTCTGGCTGACCGGGTCGCTTCGGCGGCGACGTGCACACGACGGCAAGCAGCCGCGTACGCAAGCCCTGAAGGCCGTGTGAGGCCGCGCGTCGGGCCGCCCCGCTGACCCGTCACCGCTTGCCCAGGCCCAGTTTTTCGAGCAGGCCGTTCAACTCGTCCAGCGACCCGAACGCGATCGCGACCTCGCCTTGCTCGCCGCGCTTGGTGCGCTTCCTGACGCGCACTTCGACAGTCGCCGTCAGCACATCCGACAGCTCCTGTTCGATGCGCATCAGGTCGCGAGATTTCTGCTGTGCCTGGCGAAGCAGCGGCTTCTGGCGCGCCGAACCGCCGGTGCGCGCGACCAGCTTTTCAGCGTCGCGCACGCTGAGCTTTCGGGCCACGATCTCGGTGGCGCTGAGGATCTGCTGCGCGCCTTCCAGCGGCAGCAAAGCGCGCGCATGGCCCATGTCGATGTCACCGGCCATCAGCATCTGCTGCACCGGCTCGGTCAGGTTCAACAGCCGCAGCAGGTTGCTGGCGGCGCTGCGCGAACGGCCCACCGCCTGCGCCGCCTGTTCATGCGTGAGGCCGAATTCGTCGGTCAGGCGCTTCAGGCCCTGCGCCTCCTCCAGCGGGTTGAGGTCTTCCCGCTGGATGTTCTCGATCAGCGCCATCGCGGCGGCAGCTTCGTCTGAGACCGCCTTGACCAGCACGGGCACCTCGTCGAGACCCGCCAGCTTCGCGGCGCGAACGCGGCGCTCGCCGGCAATGATCTCGAACCGGTTGGGGCCCGCCGGCCGGACCAGAATCGGTTGCATCACGCCTTGCGCCTTGATGCTTTCGGCCAGTTCGTACAGCGAGCCTTCGTCCATCCGCGTTCGCGGTTGGTACTTGCCGGGCTGCAACTGCGACAGCTTCAGGCTGTGCGGCAAACCGTCGTCGGCAAGCGGGGCGGCATCGATGACCTTGGGGCCGAGCAGCGCTTCGAGGCCGAGGCCGAGGCCTTTGGGTTTCTTGGTGACCATGCGGGAATTGTCGGCGATCAGCCGCGAGTTCAGCCAGCCGGGAAGCAGCACCACCGGCGGCCTCACGCGGCTGGCTTATCCTTGCAACTCTGTGGCGAGGCTTGAAGGGACATGAGCATGAAATTCCGGGTCTTCGTCGACGGTCAGGAAGGCACCACGGGCCTGCGCATTCTCGAGTATCTCGCGCAACGCGCCGACATCGAGGTGCTGCGCATCGATGCCGAGCACCGCAAGGACGCGGCCGAGCGCGCGCGCTTGCTGAACGCGGCGGATGTGGCATTCCTGTGTCTGCCCGACGCCGCCGCGAAGGAAGCCGTTGCCCTGGTGACGAACACCCACACCTGCCTGATCGACGCCAGCACCGCACACCGCACGCTGCCGGGCTGGGCGTTCGGCCTGCCGGAGCTGATGCCCGGCCAGCGCGAGCGCATTCGCGCCAGCAAGCGCGTCGCCAACCCCGGTTGCCACGCCAGTGCCTTCATCTTGCTGCTGCGCCCGCTGGTGGATGTGGGACTGGTGCCTGCTGGGCTGCCCACTGCGGCCACGTCGATCACTGGCTACTCGGGCGGCGGCAAGAAGATGATCGAACAGTACGAAGCCGGCGGCGATGCGCGATTGAACTCGCCGCGCCCCTACGCGCTGACGCTGGCCCACAAGCACCTCCCGGAAATGATGGCCCATACAGGGCTGACCGTGAAGCCGGTGTTTCAGCCCATTGTTGGTAGTTTCTACAAGGGTTTGTCGGTGAGTGTGCCCTTGCATCTTTCTCAGATCAAGGCGGGCGTGACAGCTGGCGACCTTCAAGCCGGACTGGAACGGCACTACGCCAATGAGCGATTCATCCGTGTGATGCCGCTGCGCGACCCGGCCACCCTCGAAGATGGCTTCTTCGACGTGCAGGGCTGCAACGACACCAACCGGGTCGACCTGTTCGTGTTCGGCAACGACAGCCAGGTGATGCTGATGGCTCGGCTCGACAACCTGGGCAAAGGTGCCAGCGGTGCCGCAGTCCAGGCGATGAATGTGCACCTGGGTGTGGACGAAGGCCTCGGCCTGTGAGGTCGGATCAGGCTTTGGTTTCTGCTTGCTGCCGGTAGTGATACGTGTAAGCGTCGCTGAACCCCAGTCGCTGGTAGACGCGGCGCGCGGCGGTGTTGTCGCCTTCGACTTGCAGGTAGCCGACTTTGCCGCCTTGCGAGCGGGCCGCTGATAGCATGTGCTCACACAGGGTCCGAGCCAAGCCCCGGCTCCGACTGTCCGGCGCAGTGAAGACGTCGTAGACGCCGACCAGCTCGGCTTCGATGGCGATCTGACCGCAGGCCACGGCCAGGCCAGCATCATTTTTCACCACGAAGCCTTGAAATGGTACCGGCGAGAGCGTCAGCCGTTGCGAGTGCGCCTGGCGCTGCGCCAGCGGCGAGCCGCGCAGGTGACCGACGATGTGCGAGAACGACTCGTGCCCCACACGTTCGATGCGGTGATCGGCAAGCGATTCCGTCGTCACGATGCCGTCCAGCGAGGCGCGCACCATCACCCGCGTGTCGTCGATGCGCGGCATGCCGAGCCCGGCCAGTTGCGCATCGAGCCCAGTGGGCTGCGAAAACGGTGTGACGCGGATGTACATCGGCAGGCCGGCTTGCGCAAACAAAGCCGAACACAGGGCCAGCTTGTCCGCCACTGGAATGCGACCCACCGCCACGGCGTTGATGCAGCGGGCGCGCTTGGCCTTGCCAGCCGAAAGGCGCACCAGCCAGCCGTCGAGCCAGCGCTGCTGCGGCGGCGCGCTGGCGTTCAGGCCGGCGTCTTCGAGGCGCGACAGCAGGACGGGGTCGAAGGCCGCGTTGAGCATCACCAGCGCCTCACATCCTGGCCATGCGCTCGACCATTTCCCTGGCGAACTCGACAAACGCGAGTGCGCCCTTCGACGATGGATCGAAAACAACACCCGGCAGGCCGTAGCTCGGCGCTTCGGCCAGCCGCACATTGCGCGGGATGACGGTGTTGAACACCTTGTCGCCGAAGTGCGTCTTCAGTTGCTCGCTGACTTGCTGCTGCAGGGTGATGCGCGGGTCGAACATCACCCGCAACAGGCCGATGATCTGCAGATCGGGGTTCAGGTTGGCATGCACCTGCTTGATGGTGTTGACCAGGTCGCTCAGGCCCTCGAGCGCAAAGTATTCGCACTGCATTGGCACGACAACGCCGTGCGCGCTGCACAGGCCGTTCAGCGTGAGCATGCTGAGGCTGGGCGGGCAATCGACGAGCACGAAGTCGTATTCGGAAGCCACTGCCGCCAGCGCCAGCTTCAGGCGCTGGTCCCGCCGATCCTGGCCGACCAACTCGACCTCGGCACCGGCCAGTTCGCGGTTGGCACCGACGATGTCGTAGCCGGCTTTTTCAGCCCGCTGCCGCACCTCGGCGATGGACGCACTTTCGAGCAACACATCGTAGACGCTGAGTTCGAGTGCGCGCTTGTCCACGCCCGAGCCCATCGTGGCATTGCCCTGCGGGTCGAGGTCGACAACGAGCACCCGCTGGCCCACGCGGCTCAAGCCCGCAGCGAGGTTGACGGTGGTGGTCGTTTTACCAACGCCGCCCTTCTGGTTGGCGACGCAGAATATTCTGGCCATGGGGGCTCTCAAGTGCACTTTGTTGGATGAATCACGGACGAATCAATCGAATACCGAAGCCGATCAGGAACACACCAGCCAGCCGTTCCAGCCAACGGGTCACGCGGCGGTAAGTCTTCAGTTTCGAGCCCAGCAGGTTCGCCAAAGCGCACAGGCTGAGGCAGTAAGCCGCGGTGATCAGCGCGATGGTGGCGGCCATCGCCGCAAAGGTGACAGCGCCACGGTGCGTGGCCGGATCGATGAACAGCGGGAAAAAAGCCATGTAGAACACGATCGCCTTGGGATTCAGCAAGGTAATGAAGAAGGCCTGGCGCGCATACTGGCGCGGCTCGATCTGAACCGGGGACGCCGACCCTTCGCGTGCGATCAAAAGCCGCCAGCCCATCCAGGCCAGGTACACCGCTCCAGCGTACTGAACCAGCTTGAATGCCAGCGGGTGCGATGCCAGCAAGGCAGCAACCCCCGCCACGGCCAGCCACAGAAGTACCTGGTCCCCGATGATGACGCCCAGAGTAGCAGCGGCACCGGCGCGAAAACCCCCCTTGCCGGTTGATGTCAGCAAGGCAAAAGTGCCGGGTCCGGGCAGTGCCAGAAACAACAGAATGGTGGCGCAGAAAGCGGCGAAGTCAGAAATGCCCAGCACGGCTGTGTCTCCAGTTCAGGTCGGGCGCATCCAAACCAGGCAGCGGTCCGCTGTCAAGCCAGGCACCTTGATTTGTTCCACGTGAAACATCGTCACATCCGGCGGCAAGGCTGCGATTTCAGCGTCGGGACGCTTCCCCTTCATGGCCATCCAGACCGCGCCGGGTGCGAGATGTCGGCGCGTGAGCTGCACCAGATCAGCCAGCGAGGCAAAGGCGCGTGCGGTGATCAGGTCGAAGGTCGGCGCGGTGAGTGCTTCGACTCGAGAGTGAATTCCTTGCAGCTTGGGCAGACGAAGCTCCGCAGCCACCTGTCGCACGAACGCAGCCTTTTTTCCGACCGTGTCCACGCAAACAACGGTGATGCTCGGGCACATCACGGCAATCACCACGCCAGGCAGTCCACCGCCGCTGCCGACGTCGAGAACGCGGTACGGACCGTCGGTACTCAAGCGCTGTCGCAAGGGGAGGATGACCGCCAGGCAGTCCGCCAGATGCTGCGTCAGCATGCCAGTCGGATCGCGCACCGAGGTCAGGTTGTAGGTCGCGTTCCAGCGTTGCAGCAGAGCGAGAAAGGAGAGCAGCGTTTCGCTCTGCGCGGGCGACAGATCCAGTCTCAGCTGCGCCGCAGCATCGCTCAATGACAATTGCAGCGTATCGGCGGCAGGCTGCGGTGTCGTTTCACGAGAGTGAGCCAACGCCGTCAAGCCGCAGCATCCTGGTCGCGGGTTTCGTTGGCAGCGGCCCCACCGAAGCCCTTGAAGCGACCCTTTTTCAGATGAACCAGCAGCAACGAAATGGCGGCCGGGGTCACGCCCGACATCCGAGACGCCTGTCCCAAGGTCTGCGGGCGCTGGCGGTTGAGCGTCTGGCGCACCTCGAAGCTGAGTGCTGGCACCAGGCCGTAGTCCAGTTCAACCGGCAGCGTAAGCTGCTCGTAATGCGCCACCCGTTCCACTTCTTCAACCTGCTTGCCGATATAGCCTGCGTACTTGATGCTGATTTCCAACTGCTCGATTACCGCATCGGCCAGCAACGCGCCCAATTCGTGGCGCAGCGTTTCACGTGAAACAACGGCCTCATTCCCGGCACTTCGAGCCACATCGCTGACCGCATCGAAGCCCACGCCCGGACGCCGTAGCAGGTCCGCCAAGCTGTACTCGTGTTCAATGGACTTGCCCAGCAGGCGCTTGGCGTCGGCGGCAGGAAGCTTGCCGGGATGAACCCAGGTAGACTTCAGGCGCTGTGTTTCACGTGAAACAGCATCACGCTTGCGGTTGAAGGCATCCCAACGCTCGTTGTTCACCAGGCCGAGCAGACGCCCAGCCTCGGTCAAACGCATGTCGGCGTTGTCTTCACGCAGCTGAAGCCGGAACTCGGCGCGGCTGGTGAACATGCGGTACGGCTCGGTGACACCCTTGGTGATCAGGTCATCGACCAGCACGCCGAGGTAGGCCTGGTCGCGGCGCGGCGTCCAGGCCGCATGACCGCGAACCTTCAATACCGCGTTCAGGCCAGCGAACAAGCCCTGGGCCGCCGCTTCCTCGTAGCCCGTGGTGCCGTTGATCTGGCCGGCGAAAAACAGCCCTGAAATAGACTGGGTCTCGAAGCTGGCCTTCAGCGCTCGCGGGTCGAAGTAGTCGTATTCGATCGCATAGCCGGGCCGCAGGATATGTGCATTTTCCAGCCCGCGCATCGACTGCACGGTCGCCAACTGCACGTCGAACGGCAGCGAGGTCGAGATGCCGTTCGGATAGAACTCGTGGGTCGTCAGTCCTTCGGGCTCCAGAAATATCTGGTGCGACGTCTTGTCGGCAAAGCGGCTCACCTTGTCTTCGATGCTCGGGCAATAGCGCGGCCCCACGCCTTCTATGACACCGGTGAACATCGGGCTGCGGTCGAAGCCGGCGCGGATGATCTCGTGCGTTCGCTCATTGGTGTGCGTGATCCAGCACGGCACTTGCCGCGGGTGTTGGGCGGCATGGCCCGTGAAGCTGAACACCGGCACCGGATCCAGGTCGCCGGGTTGCTCGGTCAGCACGCTGAAGTCGATGCTGCGGCCGTCGATGCGTGGTGGCGTGCCGGTCTTGAGCCGCCCTTGCGGCAGCTTCAATTCCTTGAGTCGGGCTGACAGCCTGACCGCCGGCGGATCGCCCGCCCGGCCCGCAGCATGGCTTTGCAGACCGACATGAATCTTGCCGTCCAGGAAGGTCCCCGCCGTCAAAACCACCGCATTCGTCAAAAAGCGAATGCCCACTTGCGTGACAACACCCGTGACTGCGTCACCTTCGATCATCAAATCATCGCATGCCCCCTGAAACAACCAGAGATTCGGCTGGTTTTCGAGCCGATGCCGGATGGCAGCGCGGTACAACACGCGGTCGGCTTGCGCACGGGTGGCGCGCACCGCCGGACCCTTCGAAATGTTCAGGATGCGAAACTGGATGCCCGCTTCATCGGTCGCGCCAGCCATCGCCCCGCCCAGGGCATCGATCTCCTTGACCAGGTGTCCCTTGCCGATGCCTCCGATGGACGGGTTGCAACTCATCTGGCCCAGGGTTTCGATGTTGTGCGTCAGCAGCAGCGTCGTGCAGCCCATGCGTGCCGAGGCCAGCGCGGCTTCGGTGCCGGCATGGCCGCCACCCACCACAATCACGTCGAACGACTTGGGGAACAACATTGCGCTGCCTGTTTTTTGAGCAAGTCAGGATTGTAGGCAGCGCCCGTGGGGAAGTCACCCCAGCCTGGCCGCCAGGGTGACGGCATGAACTGCCGCCCCGGCTGCGGTGCGTGCTGCACGGCACCTTCCATCTCGACGCCGATCCCTGGCATGGCGTCGGTCGACGGCATCAGCAAGCCGGCGGGCATTCGCTGTGTCCAGTTGCTGCCCGATCGACGCTGCGCCATCTTCGGCCGTGCAGAGCGACCGGCGGTCTGTTCGACCTTGATGCCCAGCCCGGAGATGTGCGGTACAAGCCGCGAACACGCCATGCTGTGGCTCGACACACTCGAGCGGCAAACGCGCCCCGCTAGCCCATCACACCTTGACGTGTGAGCCGGCCGTCACGGTGCGCAAGTCCTGTGCGATGCGACCTTCGCTGAGGACAATCACCCGATTGGCGGAGGCAATGGTTTCTGGCCGGTGCGCGACGATCACGCGGGTCAGGTTCAGCTGCCGCACGGCCTGGTTGACGAGCCGCTCGCGATCCACATCCAGCGCGCTGGTGGCTTCGTCGAGAAACAGGATCTTCGGCCGCTTGTAGAGCGCGCGGGCCAGCAACAGGCGCTGCTTTTGTCCACCCGAAATGCTGGTGCCCATGTCGCCGATCAGGGTGTGGTAGCCCATCGCCATGGCCTCGATTTCATCATTCACCGAAGCCACTCGGGCGCACTCTTCGACCCACGCCATGTCGGGGCTGGCATCGAAGAAACTGATGTTGTCGGTGATCGAACCGGCAAACAGCTGGTCGTCCTGCATCACGGTGGCAATCATGTCGCGCCAGGTGCGCAGGCCGAGTTGGGTCAGCGGCACGCCGCCCACCCGGATCTCGCCCGTTTGTGGCGAATGAATGCCCAGCATCAACTTCAGCAGGGTGGTTTTGCCACAGCCCGACGGGCCGACGATGGCCACCGATTCACCGGGTTCGATGATCAGGTTCAAGCCGCGCAAGACGACCGGGTCGGACTCCGAATACCGAAAGCTGACGCCGCGCAGCTCCAGGGTGGCGGCCGCTTCTTGCCCGCGCGGCGGGGCACCCATTTCGCCTTCCGGCGCGGTGAGCACGATGTCCGCCAGCCGCTCACCCTGAAGCTTGAGCATCTTCAGTTCGACAGCCTTGTCGATGAGCCCGCTGACCCGCAGCGCAAACTGCTCCTTGTAGGCAAAGAACGCGAACAACATGCCGACCGAGAAGCTGCGGTCCAGTACCAGCAACGCGCCGACCCAGATGACAGCAACACGCTCCAGCCCGAACACCAGCTTGTGCATCACGCCCAGCATCAGGTCGAGCTTGCGGGTGGCGATGTTGGCATTCATCGCATCGACCACGCGGTTCATGAACTGCCCCTGACGGTCTTCCTGCCGGTTGAACAGCTTGATCGACTGCACGCCGCGCAGCGACTCCAGGAAATGGGTCGACTTCTTCGCGTCGAAGATGATGGCTTCTTCGGTGGCATCGCGCAGCGGGCGGAAGAAAGCCCAGCGCAACAGCGCGTACACCGCCACGCAGCCCAGCGCGATGGCCGTCAGCGTCGGGCTGTAGACCCACATCATGACCAGCGTCAGCAGCACCAGAAAGCCGTCGAGCACGGCCTCGATGAAGCTGGTGGTCAGCGTCTGCTGAATCTGCTGGACAGCGCCGAAGCGCGACATCACGTCGCCGGTGTGGCGCTTCTCGAACCAGGACATCGGCAGGCGCATCAGGTGCGCGAACACGTTCGACAGCCACTGCAGATTCAGCGTCGCCGACAGGTACAGGACGGCCCACGAGCGGATCGCCCCGGTCGCCACCTGGATCAGCACCAGCAGGCCAAAGCCCAGGCCCAGCGTGACCAGCAGGTCACGGTCGGCGCTGACCAGCACGCTGTCCACCACCCACTGCATGAAGAAGGGCGACAGCAGCATGAAGCTTTCGAGCGCCAGGGCCAATCCGAAAATCTGCAGCAACGACCGCTTCAGCCCGCTGACACGGCCCAGCAACTGACGCAGCGTCACCGATTGTTTCGCAATGCCCGGCTTGAAGTCGGCAGCAGGCGTGAGCTCGAGTACGACGCCGGTGAAGCTTCTGGACACCTCGTCCATCGTCACGCGGCGCACGCCGCGCGATGGATCGTGGATCACCACGCTGCCGCCTCGCACCTCGGTGAGCACGACGAAATGGTTCAGGTTCCAGTGCAGGACGCAGGGCAACTGCAGCTGGGGAAGGTGTTCGAGTTCGGCGCGCAGCGCGCGCGGGTTCATCTGCAGCTGACCGGCGACGCGCGTCAGGTCGACCATGGTCAGGCCTTTGAGCGAGAGCGGGAAGCGCTGCCGCAGCGTGGCCAAGTCGATCTGCAAACCGTGGTGCGACGCCACCATGGCGAGGCACGCCAAACCGCATTCGGCGTCGTCAGACTGCAGCAGCATCGGCACCCGAGCGGCACCGAAACCGAATCTCAGCGAGGCAAACAGATGGCTCATCAAAGCCGACCCGTCACGCTCAGCAGCGGCTCGAAAATCCACTCGATCAGCCGCCGCCGGTCCAGCATCACATCAGCGTCGATCTGCATCCCCGGCGACAGCGGCTGCGCTTGGCCGTAGGCCTGCACAGCCTGCTCATCCAGCGTCACCGTGATCCGGTACAGCGGCTCGGCCGACGCCGTGCTCTTCATCGATTCGGGCAGGGGCAAACCGGCCAGATCGACGGCCTGCAGTGGCGCGCGCGAAACCTGCGACACCTGCCCGGCGTGGTGGCCGAACTTCTGGTACGGGAAGGCCTGGTAGCGCAATTGCACTTGCTGGTTCTGGCGCAAGAAGCCCACGGCGCTGGACGGCGCGAACAGATGCGCCTGCAGCCGGGCGTCCGCAGGCAACAGGCTGGCCAGCGGCGCACCCGCGGACACCGCTTGTCCCAATTCGGCCATCACGGCAGTGACCACGCCGTCCTGCGGCGCACGAATCACGATGCGCTGGCGCGCCTCGTTCTCGGCAGACTCCTGCGCCAGTGTGGCCAGGTCTCGTTCAATCTCGCCCTGCAACGCCTGCGAGCGAAGTGGCAGCTCACGTCGCTGCGCTTCCAGCGCACCCATCTCACGTTGCTTGGAGGCACGCTGACGCAGCAGCGACTGAACCTGCGCCCGCACTCCGAGAACCTCTTCGGATTTCGCCTGAACCTGGGCTTGCGAGATGAAGTTCTCGGCGCGCAGCGACTCGACCCGCGCCTGCGCCTGCTGAGCCAACACCAACCGCTGGCGCTGCAACTCCGACTCGGCGTCCACCTGCGCCAGCTCGCGCCGGATGTCGTCGATCTGCCGGTCGAATCCCGACCGTTGTTCCTGCTGCAGCGAGTTGCGCTGGCGCGCCGCTTCCTGCAGGCTCTTGCCGCGCGCGGCAAGGCTGGTTTGAATCATCGCCTGGGTGTCTCCGCCCAGTGTGGCCCGGTCGGTGGAAAGCACGAACAGAACGTCGCCAAGATGCACGGCCTGGCCTTCGGCGACGCGGCGCTCCAGCACGGTGCCAGCCTGCTGCGGAAGCAGCCGCAGCACGCCCTTGTCGGGCACCAGAAAGCCGGTGATGTGCGCCTTGCGGGTGTAGCGGCTTTCGACCAACACCAGACCGACGACTGCCGCCACCACCAGCACCAGGGCCGTCAACACCGAGAAGGACACCGGGCGGATCAGCTGGATGCTGCCGAGCCAGGCCTGCTGTTGCCCCTGGACGGCTTCAGGACGGAAAAGGCTGAAAGCCTTCACGGCGCAGGCTCAAGTCAAAGGGAAAAGCCCCAGGGCCAGCAAGCTGCTCGCCACGGGGCTGTGTTTTCTGCGCCGGTCGCCGGCGCGTGTCACTCTCAGATCCAGCCGCCGGCTGGGCCATTGGCACCCGTTGCCGCGTTCCAACCGCCAGCAGGACCGCAGCCACTCACGTGCTTCAAGGCCTCATCATCGAGCAGCATCATCGGGGCGACCGAGGATTGGACTTGGCGGGTGTCAGCCTGCTGGGTGGCGAGTTCGGTAACGCGAATTTGAGATTGGGTCATGTCGTGCTCCTGGGGGTTGTTGGCTTATGCACTTTGTGCCATGCATAACCGTATTCCAGCAGCAGTCCCTCGATTTGGGAACTGTGAACTCTTACAGGTTGCGCAAATCGATCCCGTCGGTTAGGGGGAAAAGAGGCGCGATTACCCCCTATTTGATAAGGCCAAGGCGCAAGGCCTTCAACACTGCCTGGTGCTTGTTCGCACATCCCAGCTTGTGGGCGGCGTTGTTGATGTGCAGCCCGGCGGTACGCTCGGTGATGCCGACGATGCCGCCGACCTCCCAAGCGGTTTTTCCCTCCATCGTCCAGCGCAGGCATTCAAGCTCACGCGGAGTCAAGGTTGGGGCGTCCGGCTCGGGCGAACGGGGCAACAAGACCCGATGCGCCGCGTCTTGCGCATGCACGGCAAACAGTTGAAGGTCGGCCACGAGGCGTGTCAATTCGCCCGAGTTCCTTGGCAACGGTTGGTCACGATCGACGCCGAAAAAGAAGTGCCGCCCTTCCGGCAGATGCAAAGCCATGGCGATACCGGTTTGAAAGCCGAACTGCGCCTGTCGCTCCCACTCATCGCCCCGGCCTGCCGTGGTGTAGGTGGCTTGGTCCCAGATGATCGGGACGCTTTGCCGTCTGCAATGCTGCATGACCGGATCGAGCTTGGCACGACCGAGATCGCCGAACGTTTCGCGGAACCCGGAGGGCGTGTTGTCGACGGTGATGAATTCGGCTTCGCCTAGCAGATGATCGATGACGGTCATCGCAGACACGGTCTCGAACCCCAGGTTTTGCGTAAAGCGGACGATCTCGGACAGCAGCTGATCGCGATCACCCGCCTCCATCACCGCCGTGAAACCACTCTGCAACATCACACTCGCTCGTTATCAATCGGCTGCCGCACTCAACGCACCGATCTGCTCGTCAACCTGTCAGGTCTTACAGATGGCAAACACGTCCGTCCGCAACACACTCCATCCATCGTCAAACACCGCGTCATCGGGCGCAAGGAGAAGATCACATGACCCCCGCCTGGATTGTCTATTCATGGCCGCCGGTATTGTGGCAGGCCATCGGAACCAATGCCCTTAGTTTTGGGCATTTGGGCACACGCGTGGTGTCGGCCGGCAACGCAGAAAGCCCCTGCACTGGGCAGACCCTTTGGGGAGGCACTTCCACCGAGGGGGCTGCCGGCGTCGCCTGGGATTGGGTGCAGCTGCAGCGCGGCGTTGTCGCCATGGCCGACCCGATGGGCCTGATCACGAACCTTCAACTGGTCGATGAACGCGGAGACGCCCTTCCGCACCTTGCCGCCACGCTGCACCTGAATGAACTCGTGCACGCACTGCCTTGGCAAAACGAGGTACAGCGGGCCTTGCTGCAGGCCGCCGCCTGATTTGCCGGCGTCTGGCCGTGAGCGCATGAGTGTGGGTTGACCGAGGCGAGGCGGACAAAGTTCAGTCGAACGACATCTGGCGGGAAGAACGGGCGCTTTTGACGGGTTGACCATGCCCGCCTTGCCGCCACCATCGCAGCCAGGGTCGGGGTACGTGCGCAAGTTGCGCCCGCGCGGCCTCAGGAAATCTCATCATGCTGTTGCGTCAGTTCGGCCGGTCCGTTCGCGGGTGGAGTGCCACGCTCAAGTTCAAGATCATGTTGATGGCGGTGGTCATCGCCGTGCTGTCGGCCGGCGTGACCACGCACCTCGTGCTGGCCACCAACCAGGCCGACATCCAGCGTCTGCTGCTGCAACAGGATGCCGATGATCGCGAGCGCACCGCAGCCCTGCTCGGCAGCAAGCTCGAACTGCTGCACACCGCACTCGCCGCTGTCGGCAAACAGTTGACGCCGGAGCTGCTCGCCCACCCCGCCGCCGTCACTCGCTTCCTGGTCGACAATGCAGGCGTCAACGCGCTGTTCGACACCGTGTTCACGGCGCTGCCCAGCGGTGCCATGCTGGCGCGACTGCAGCGCGGCGTGCCTGGCAAGGAGCTGCCCAACATCGCCGACCGCGAGTACTTCCAGCGCGTCATGAAAACCGGTCAGGCGGTGGTCTCGCAACCCATCATCGGACGGGCCAGCAAGGCACCCATCGTCATTTTTGCGGTGCCCGTAAAGTCCCGCAGCGGCGAAACCATCGCCTGCGTCGGCGGTGCGTTGCAGCTGCGTTCGACCAGCCTGTTGTCCAGCATCAGCCGCGAACAAAGCCTGAACCAATCGCGCGAGATGGTGATCGACGCGACCGGGCTCATCCTGGCCCACCCCGACCCGGCCCGCCTGATGGGCAAGGCCGAAGACGAGCCCGGCCTGGCGCAGTCGCTCGCGCAATGGGCCTCGGCGGGGCGCACGATTCATGCGGAAGGCGCTGCGCGCCTGTCGCAGGGTCACATGGTGTCGATGGCCGGCATTCCATTCGCCGAATGGATGATGGTGCGGATCACGCCCGAGTCGGTGGCCATGCAGCCCGTCAATGCCGCCCAGCGCACCGCCTGGCGAGCGGCAGCCACGGTGGGTTTGTCGGCGGCCTTGCTCGCCGCCGTGCTGGCATGGTTCATGACGCAACCCATTTCGCGCCTGCGCAGCCGGGCTGAACGCCTGCTCTGCGACAGCGACGGCGCGGCCATTGCCGACCACGAAGGCTGGCCCAAGGGCAGCGGCGAGGTCGGCGAACTGGCCCGAGCCTTCCAGCACGTGATGGTCGAGCGCCAGCATCGCCAGCAGGAAACCCAGGCCTTGCTGCGGCAACTCGAAGCCGTGCTCGACAACGCCGAGGTCGGCATCGCCTTCACGCGGCGCAGCCACTTCGAACTCGTCAGCCTGAACTTCTGCCGCATCTTCGGCCACGAAAAACTGCAGGTCAAAGGGCAACCGACACGGCTCATCTACCCGTCCGACGAAGCCTACGCGGCGCTGGCCGATCGGGCGCGCCCAGCGTTCCTGAGCCACGGTGCCTTCGACGGCGAACTGCAGCTGGTTCGGCGTTCGGGCGAAACCTTCTGGGCCCAAATGCGCGGTCGCGCGGTGGTGCCGGGCGACACCTCGCAAGGCACCATCTGGATCATCGAAGACGTGACCCACGCGCGTGAGCAACGCGAGCGCCTGACCTGGACGGCGAGCCACGATTCGCTCACCGGTCTGGCCAATCGCGCCGCCTTCGAGGTGCTGCTGGAACAGGCCACGCTGCACGCCGCCGAGCACCCGTTCTGCGCGCTGTTCATCGACCTCGACCGCTTCAAGCTGGTCAACGACACCGCGGGGCACGCGGCGGGCGACGCACTGCTGCGCGACATCGCCAAGCAGTTCGTCGGGCAGGTGCGTCACTCCGACACCGTGGCCCGCCTGGGCGGCGACGAATTTGCGGTGCTGCTGCATCGCTGCCCCGCGCCGCAGGCACTGGCCATCGCAGAAAAACTGCGCGCCGCCGTCGAGGCCTATGCGCTGCCGTGGGAGGGCACCTCGTTCAGCGTGGGTGCGAGCATCGGCCTGGTTCCGGTGGACGCCACATTCGCGTCCCATGTCGATGTGCTGCGCGCGGCCGACTCGGCCTGCTACGCCGCCAAGCGCGGCGGGCGCAACCAGGTGGCTCGTTACGCGGCGGACTCGGCGTCGGATGCGCACACCGCTGCCGCACGCTCCTGGGCGGCCTGAGCCGACGGCGTCGGCACCGATCCCGGCGTCGTCACGGCGTGATCACTGTCGGCGACAGCAGCATCTGCGTGTGCGGAATGCCGTCTTCGATGTAGCGCTCGCTGACCACTCTGAAGCCAGACTCGGCATAGAAGTCTTCGAGCTGACTTTGCGCCGAAATGCGAATGCCGTGTGCGGGAAACAGCTCGGCGGCATGCACGATCACACGCCGCACCACTTCACGCCCCAGCCCCATGCCGCGGCCTGGTTGCGTGGTGATCACGCGGCCCATCGACGCCTCTGCGCAGATCAACCCGGGCTCGATCAGGCGCGCGTACGCGAGTGGTGCCTGCTGCTGCACTGACCAGGCGGCCAGGTGGTGTGAATGCTCGTCGCGGCCATCGGCGTCGAGGTAGACGCAGTTCTGCTCCAGCGAAAACACCTGCTGACGTGCCATGAAGATGTTTTGCAGTTCGCGCAGGCTGAGCGCGTCGAAGGCGCAAAAGCGCCAACGCATGTCGGCGGGCGGGCGGGATCGCGGCGTGTTCATGCCGCCATCATGCCGCGGGATTGCGGTGCCCGATCAGCGCACCCGCTTCAGCTGGCCGGCTGCGTCTTGCCGCGGTGGTGCTCGCCGGCGCGCTTCTTCATCCGCGCTTCGATCTGCTCCTTGGTGATGAAGCCGGTCTTGCCGGTGTCGATCGCGTCGAAGTGCTTCGCCAGGCGCGGCATCTTCGCGTTGGCTTCCTCGCGCGACAGCTGGCCGTCGGCGTTGGCATCGGCCTCGGTGAAGCGCTTGGCAAAGCCTTCGCGCATCTTCTCGGCCCGCGCGGAGCGCTCGGGCGACGCCTCGGGCGCAACGTTCTGCGCAAAAGCCGAAGGCAGGGCCAGCGACAGCACGCCGGCGGCGATCAGGGTGATGACGGTCTTGTTCACTTGAAATCCTTGAGTGGCAGGCAAGGTCGGGATGCTGAGGCGGCGGTGTTAACGCCTTGTTGCTGACACGTTTCAGCCTGTGCGCCCACAGATGCCTCAACGCACCGCCGCACTGCGCAGCATGCGCGCCACCATGTAGACGCCCAGGGCCGTCAACGCGACGCACACCGCCAGCGGAATCAGCACCTGCGTCGTGCTGAAGTCTTCGCCCTTGAGCACGCGGGTCATCAGCGTGTTCTGCGCCAGCGCCGGCACCCACAAATGCCACGCCGCTTCACCGCCCAGGTTGAACACCGTGACCAGCGGCAACAGCGACACGCCCAGCACCACCACCGTGCTGTTGGCCTGCGCCTCC
This sequence comes from Burkholderiales bacterium, assembly GCA_031378565.1. Lineage (GTDB taxonomy): Bacteria > Pseudomonadota > Gammaproteobacteria > Burkholderiales > Burkholderiaceae_C > JANYJJ01. The sequence goes on along the minus strand of JANNEI010000037.1, from coordinate 5,919 downwards.
TTGAATGTCTTGCAGCGAATGGCCACCGCCATCAACACCGCCGACAGGGCCGCGGCCAGCGGCAGCAGCACCACCAGAAACAGCAGCGCCTCGCGCAGCCCGAACTGGAACAGCGCCTGCAGCGTGTCGCTGCGCAACAGCCACTGCGCGGGCAGAAAGCTGAAGCAGCTCAGCACCGCGATCAGCATGCTCAGGCTGGCCACCGCGCCCCATTTGCCGAGCACCAGCGCCCAGCGCTGCGACGGGTTCATCAACAGCGGCTCGAGCGAACCGCGTTCGCGCTCGCCGGCAGTCGTGTCCAGCGCCGCGTTCAGGGCGCCGTACAACACCGCCATCAGCACGAAGAACGGCAGCATGCCGGTGATCTGTGTGGCGCGGGTCTGCGTGCTGGCCAGGTCGCGCTCCTCGACCTGCATCGGCTCCAGCAACTCGGGCGACACGCCGCGCAGCGCCAGGCTCAGCGTGGCCCGCTCGCGGCTGAAGCCCGCCAGCAGGCGGGTGATGCGCCCGGTGCCCGACTCGGCCTGCTTGTTCGCGCTGTCGCTGACCACCTCCAGCACCGGCATCTCGCCGAGCAGCATCAGCGCTTCAAAGTCTTTGGGCACCACCAGCACCGGGTCGGCGAGCGTGGACGCGCGCAGCTGCGCCTCGAAGTCGGCCGGGGCGGACTTGACGGTGTAGGTCTGGCGTTCGAAGAAGTTCTTCAGGCTGGGCGCGTGTTCGATGCCGGCCACGAAGACCTCGCGTTGCTCGGCCCGCGCCTCGAAGGTGGCGATGAAGGCCGACAGCGCGATCAACACCAGCGGCCCCATCAGCACGCTCGACGCCAGCACCACCAGCAAGGTGCGCCGGTCGCGCAGGGCGTCGATGATTTCCTTGCGGAAGACGATGCGTGCGGCGTTCCAACTGCTCATGCGAATGCCCCGGTGCCGGAACGGAACGCGAGCTTCACGAACGCCTCCTCGAAGTCGCACTCGCCGGTCTGCGCCAGCAGTTCGGGCACGGTGCCGCTGGCCACGCTGCGCCCGTTGGCGATCACCACCACCCGATCACACAAGCGTTCCACCTCTTGCATGATGTGGGTCGAGAACACGATGCATTTGCTGCCGCCCGCAGGCGTTCGCAAAAACCGCAGCGCTTCGCGCAGGGCGCGGGTGGCCAGCACGTCGAGGCCGTTGGTGGGCTCGTCGAGAACGATGTTGGCGGGGTCGTGCACCAGCGCGCGCGCCAGCGCCGTCTTCATGCGCTCGCCCTGGCTGAAGCCCTCGCTGCGGCGGTCCAGCAGCGGCTTCATGTCGAGCACCTCGGCCAGCACGTCGGCGCGGGCGTTGGCAGCCTCGGCGGTCATGCCTTGCAAGGCACCGTAGTAGGCGATGTTCTCGCGCGCGGTCAGGCGTGGGTACAGGCCGCGCGCGTCGCTGAGCACGCCCATGCGGGCCAGCGCCTCGCGCGGGCGGCTGACCACGTCGATGCCGTCCACCGCCATCTGCCCCGCGTCGGGTTCGATCAGTGCGGCCAGCATGCGCAGCGTGGTGGTCTTGCCGGCACCGTTGGGACCGAGCAGGCCGGTGATGCAGCCATCGGCCGCCGTGAAGCCGACCTGCCGCACCGCGTGCACGAAGGCGGGCGCTGCGCTGCGGCGCGTGAACGGCGGGAAGCCGGCGCGAGTCGTCTTGAAGCGCTTGGCGAGCTGGTCGATCTCGATCATCGTGCCGCCTCCAGCGTCAACGGCTGAAAGGCCGGCGGCCGCGGAATGGATCGCAGGCAGGCGGCGTCCACCGCCAGCGCCGCCGTGTCCTCAGGCGCGTCGATGAACCGATAGATCACGTCGCGCGCGCAGCCGATGCCCATCACGCCGTGACCCGCCTGGGGCACCACCACGTGCAGCGCCTTCGCACCCAGCGCCCGTGCGACCCGCTCGGCATGGCGCGGCGGGGTGGCGGGGTCGGCGCCGCCACTGAGCAACAGCACCGGCGACCGGCTGACCGGCAGCGTGTAGAACGCGGCGGGCACTTGGCCCTGCGGCCACGCAGCGCACGCGCGCTGGTACAGCCGGGCGGCGTCGCCGCCGAAATCCGCGCCCGGCAGATCGGTCGCCTGCGCCATGCGCGGCACGTCTTCGGCGCACACCACGCTGAAGTGCATGCCCATCGCCAGCGCCGTCGCCTTGCGTGCGGTCAGCAGGCTGCCCAGCCCGAGCAGCGCCCCGTAGTGGCCGCGCGCGGCGTTGCTCACGGCCTGCGGCAACCCCGCGGCCACCGAAGGCGCGTACAGCGGCCCGCGCACCGCGCCCAGCAGCATCTCGCGCGTCAGCGTGAAGGTTTCCGGCCGCCCGCTCAGCGGGTGAGCCAGCGTCACCGTCTTCGGCAGGCTCTTCAGCAGCGCCGCCCAGTCGCTGCGCAAGCCGGGGTGGGCGCGGCGGCACGCGGCCTCGGCCTCGCAGCCCGCCAACATGGCGTCGAAGGCCGCCTGCACGTCGGTCGACATGCTGGCGGGCAACACCATGTCGGGCGGTGCCACGCCGTCCAGCACGCTGCGCCGCACCGCGTCTGGAAACTGCCGCGCGTAGTCCAGCGCCGCCCGTGTGCCGTACGAACCACCGACCAGGTTGATGCGTTCGGCCCCCAGTTGCCGGCGCACCGCGTCCAGGTCCTGCATGGCCAGCGGCGTGGTGAAGAAGCGCAGGTCGCCGTGCGGCAGCGCCTTCAGTCGATCCCGGCAGCGCAGCAGTTCGCCGAACTGCCACTCGGGATCGCTCTGCTCGGCCAGCGGCCGGTGCCGCGTGTCGTCACACAGCAGCGGGGCCGAGCGGCCGGTGCCGCGCTGGTCGACGAAGACGATGTCGCGCCGGTTGTTGAGCCGCGTGAACAGCGACATGGCACTCGGCGCCAGCCCGATGGCGCTTTGCCCCGGCCCGCCCGCCAGCATGAACACCGGATCCGGCAGCTTGCGGCGTGCCATCGCGGGCACCACCACGTAGTGAATGTCGATGCGCACGCCATCGGGTCGGGCCGGGTCGAGCGCGCGCTGCACCACGCCGCACTGCACCTCGTTGCGAATGCCAGCCACGCGGCAGGGCTTCAGCAGGTCGGCGGCACAGGCGGGCGCAGCGCCCGCGGCAAACCAGCATGCGGCCGAGAGCGTCCAGCCGAGGCGGCTGCGTTGGATGCGTTTTTGCATAGGCGCAGAGTGTGCCCCGGGTCGGCAGCCAGCCGCTGCGTGGTGTCACCAGTGGTGTGGACAGCCGGCGAACGGCGATTCCTGCGTCGCGAAACCAGGTTCACGCCGCCCAATGTGACTTGGGGATGGCCGTTGCTGCCCTCTCCCGACACACTCTGCGGAGCATTCACCGGGAGCCCGCATGAAACCCTTCATCTCCGCACTCGCCCTGTCGTTGGCCGCCCTCTCGGCGCAGGCCGGCACCTTCGACAGTTGGTCGCGCAACGGCAGCGCCCAAGCCATCGACTCCGGCAACACGCTGCGCCTGACCGACGACTTCGGCCAGGCCGGTTCCGGGTGGGCACCCGGCAAGATTTCGCTGACCAACGACTTCTCGCTCGCCTTCAGCTTCAGGCTGGCCGGCGGCAACTCGGCCGACGGCTTCACCGTCACCTTGCAAAACAACGCGGCCGGTTCGGCGGCCTTGGGAACCGGCGGCGGCTATCTTGGCTACCAGGGCGTCGACAAGAGCGTGGCCTTCATCTACGACACCTACGAGAACGGCTTCGACACCGACCGCGTCGCCGGCAACAACACCTCGGTCACCGCCTTCGGCAACCTCGTGGACTTCTGGAGCGGCGGCACCGTCGGGCATGCCTACGACCTCCGGGACCGGGTGATCTACAGCTGGGTCGACTACACGGTCTCCGACCAGCAGTTCGTGATGTACATCAGCGACACGAACATCAAACCGGGCTCGGCCCAGGAAAACATCGCCACCAGCGGAACCTGGGCGACGGAATTCGGTGCCGGCGATGTCTACGTCGGGTTCACGGGTGGCACGGGTGCCGCCTTCGACAACCAGGACATCCTGAGCTTCTCGGTCAACCAGATTCCAGAGCCCGAGACGCATGCCCTGATGCTGGCCGGCCTGGCCGCGGTGGCTGCCATTGCAAGGCGTCGGCGCACCCGCTGACGCTGGGCGCAACCCCAACGCAGCGGCACCACTCGGTGCCCTTGTTCGGTTTGGAACGGCGGGGCTGCGGCGCGATCAAGCCGCCAGAGTGCGCTTCAACTCGCCCGAGTCGATCAGCTTCTTCAGGTCGTCCGCCCCGCCGACCAAGGCACCCTTGACGAAGACCATCGGAAGCGTCGGCCAACCGGTCCACATCTTCAGCGCGTTGCGTTGCCGCCACTGGCTGAAGTAGCTGCCGTATTCCAGGTAGTGATGTGAGACGCCCGCCGCGTCCAGCGCCTTGCGGGCGCGCCGGCAGTGCGGGTTCTGGGCCATGCCGACCACCAGCACCGCGTTCGACGCGACCGCCGACTGCACGTTGTGCACGATGTCCAGATGCCAGTTGACGACCTTGTCGGCAACCGCCGGGTGCAGGCGCGATTCGTCCAGGATCTGACGGGGCATGTGCGGCTCCAGTTTTTTGAGAAGGCGAAGGGTAGCCGAGCGCCTGGGCCTGCTGGCTCAGCTCGCCAGCACGCCGCTCTGAAAGTCGGCCACCGCCTGCCGCAGTTCGGCCTGCGTGTTCATCACGAACGGGCCGTGCTGGGCGATCGGTTCGCCCAAAGGCCGGCCGGCCACCAGCAGCACGCGGGCCGGCTGGCCAAGCGAGAGGGGCGCGGACAGGTGCACGCCGTCGGCCAGCGCGTCGCTGGTCAATATCGCCATGCGCTCGTCGTCGATCCGGGTGGGCTGCGTGTCGCCCACGTCCACCGCACCGCCGAACACGTAAATGAAGGCGTTGTGACCGGCCGGCAGCGGCTGGCTGAACACAGCCCCCACCGGCAGCGTGATGTCCAGCACCAGCGGTTCGGTGGTGGGCCGGGTGACGGCACCCGTCACGCCGTGGCTGGTGCCGGCGATCACGCGCACCGTGGCCCCCGCGCCGTCGCCCTCGGCGAGGCTGAACACCGGCACGTCGGCGGGCGGCACGTCGCGGTACTCGGGCGCGCTCAGCTTGTCCTTGGCAGCCAGGTTCACCCACAGCTGGAAGCCCGCCATCCGGCCGGCGTCCTGCTCGGGCATTTCGGAATGGATGATGCCGCGCCCGGCCGTCATCCACTGCACACTGCCGGGTTCGAGCAGGCCCACATTGCCCACGCTGTCGCGATGCCGCATGCGCCCGGCCAGCATGATGGTGACGGTTTCGAAGCCGCGGTGCGGGTGATCGGGAAAGCCGCCGATGTAGTCGCTGGCAGCGTCGCTGCCGAAGGCGTCGAGCATCAGGAACGGGTCGAGCCGGCGCTGCAATGACTGCGTCAGAACGCGCGTGAGCTTGACGCCGTCGCCGTCCGACGTGGGCTGGCCACGCACGATGCGTTCGACGCGGCGTGAGCGCGCCACAGCGGCGCTGGCGGAGGCAGCAAGGGCGATGTTCATGGCGAATCTCCAGCAGTTCAAAGCCTCACATGCTGCCACTTGCGCGAATTTCCAGGGCGACTGCAAGGCACCGCCGAAAGCGGTTTAATGCATTCCCCATCGATCCCAGGAAAGTCCCCCATGAAGCTCTACTACGCGCCCGGTGCCTGCTCCCTGTCACCCCACATCGTCTTGCGTGAAGCCGGCCTGCCGGTCGAGCTGGTGCTGGCCGACCTGAAGGCGCACAAGCTGCAAGACGGCACCGACTACTACGGCATCCACAGCAAAGGCTATGTGCCCCTGCTCGAACTCGACAACGGGGAGCGCCTGGGCGAAGGCCCGGCCATCGTGCAGTACATCGCCGACCAGGTGCCGGCCAAGAACCTCGC
>JANNEI010000022.1:0-1835 GCA_031378565.1 Burkholderiales bacterium | reverse complement strand
GGCATCGCGCCAGGATGCAGCAGTTCCGGGGCCGACGCAGCGCCGCCCGACAACGCGCTGACCACAACCGGAGTTTGATATGAGCATGTTCAACAAAGTCACCAAGACCTTCCAATGGGGCCAGCACACCGTCGTGATGGAAACCGGCGAAATCGCCCGTCAGTCGGGTGGTGCGGTCCTCGTCAACATCGAAGACACCGTCGTGCTGGCCACCGTGGTGGCTGCCAAGAACGCCAAGCCGGGGCAGGACTTTTTCCCGTTGACGGTCGACTACATCGAGAAAACCTACGCTGCCGGCAAGATTCCGGGCAGCTTCTTCAAGCGTGAAGGCCGCCCCAGCGAACTGGAAACGCTGACCTCGCGCCTGATCGACCGGCCGCTGCGCCCGCTGTTTCCCGAAGGCTTCTACAACGAGGTGCAGGTCGTCATCCATGTGATGTCGCTGAACCCCGAAGTCTCGGCCGACATCGCCGCGCTGATCGGCTCCAGCGCCGCACTCGCCATCTCCGGCATCCCGTTCAACGGGCCGATCGGCGCAGCTCGCGTGGGCTACGTGAACGGCGCTTACGTGCTGAACCCGGGCAAGACGCAGCTGCTCGACTCGCAGATGGACCTGGTGGTCGCAGGCACCGAGGCCGCCGTGCTGATGGTGGAATCGGAAGCCAAGCAGCTCAGCGAAGAAACCATGCTGGGCGGCATCGTGTTCGGCCACGACCAGTGCAAGGTGGCCATCGCCGCCATCAACGACCTGGTGCGTGACGCCGGCAAACCGGCCTGGGACTGGACCGCGCCGGCCAAGGACGACGCCTTCATCGCCCAGGTCACGGCCCTGGCCGACGGCCCGCTGCGCGCGGCGTACCAGATTCGGTCCAAGCAAGCCCGCACGCACGCCACGCGCGACGTGACGGCGGCCACCGGTGCCTCGCTCAAGGCCGACGGGATCGAGTTCGACAAGGTCAAGCTGGACAACGTGCTCTTCGACATCGAAGCCGGCATCGTGCGCGCCCAGATTTTGTCCGGCGAGCCGCGCATCGACGGGCGCGACACGCGCACCGTGCGCCAGATCGAAATCCGCAACGGCGTACTGCCGCGCGTGCACGGCTCGTCGCTGTTCACCCGGGGTGAAACGCAGGCGCTGGTGGCTGCCACGCTGGGCACCGAGCGCGATTCGCAGAAGATCGACGCGCTGGCCGGCGAGTACAGCGAGCACTTCATGCTGCACTACAACATGCCCCCGTTCGCCACCGGCGAAACCGGCCGCGTCGGTACACCGAAGCGGCGCGAAATCGGCCATGGCCGACTCGCCAAGCGCGCGCTGGTGGCGGTGCTGCCGGACAAGGTCGATTTCCCGTACTCGATGCGTGTGGTGTCCGAAATCACCGAGTCCAACGGCTCGTCGTCGATGGCGTCGGTGTGCGGTGGCTGCCTGGCGCTGATGGACGCCGGCGTGCCGCTGAAGGCGCACGTGGCCGGCATTGCGATGGGCCTGATCAAGGACGGCAACCGCTTCGCGGTGCTGACCGACATCCTGGGCGATGAAGATCACCTGGGCGACATGGACTTCAAGGTGGCCGGCACGACCACCGGCGTGACCGCCCTGCAGATGGACATCAAGATCCAGGGCATCACCAAGGAAATCATGCAGGTCGCGCTGGCGCAGGCGAAAGAAGCGCGCCTGCACATCCTCGGTTGCATGATGGAGTCGATGGGCGTGGCCAAGGCCGAGGTCTCGCAGTTCGCGCCGCGCCTGTTCACGATGAAGATCAACCCCGAGAAGATTCGCGACGTGATCGGCAAGGGCGGTGCGGTGATTCGTGCGCTGACCGAAGAAACCG
>JANNEI010000001.1:0-4469 GCA_031378565.1 Burkholderiales bacterium | reverse complement strand
ACTGGAAACAAAGTAACTGCGAACGACTCTTCGTACGCCCTCGCCGCTTAAAACCGGTGAGCTTCGCAACAGTTGGCCGATGGGCTGGGTCTGAGGGGCAACCTGAAGGCTGCGAAGTCATACACATTGGCTCGTCTTGAGTTGGGTTACTCAGCACAAGACTAAATCAAGTGACTCGGGGCTGACGTAGCGTGCTGCTGCGCGACGTGGGCCCTTAAATCCAAATCAGTCAGCTACGCATGTAGAACTACCTGATGATGGCTTGCGGACGGGGGTTCGATTCCCCCCGGCTCCACCAGATGATGATTTGAAGATGTCCCGGAACGTCCCGTAGAGTCCCGGAACCCCCAAGTAAATCAACGACTTGGGGGTTTTTTCTTGTCTGAAACGTCTCAGGACGTCCACATGAATCTCGGGCCGGGTTGGGGGCAAGATCTGTAGTGGCAGGACAAAGTCTGCCGGAGCGCCGATCGCGGCTGTGCCTTCAGCGCAGACCGGTTCAAGCACTCGATCAACACCGCCTGCATCGCTCGCAGGTTCTCGCACGGGCCAAAGGCCGTGGCCGTGGTCAGTCCGAGGCATTGAAAGTTGTGTGCGTTGATCTGCGCCAGCCCGACGCTGAAGTTCCAGCCCGTCGCTTGCAGTTGGGTCGCCGTCGCCAGCGCGGCACTGTTGCGCGGTTGCCGCTCCAGCACGCCGACGACGACGCCGATGGCGCGCGGGTTGAAGAGCCGACCGAAGTGGTCGGAAGGTCCGACCCCTGTGTGAGGGTTCAACCGAGGCGATCGGGCAGGTCGGCGACGCGATGCCGCAAAGCCGTGAGTTCGATCCGCACCTCAGACGGCGCGGACTGAACGACAGCAAGGTCTGCGGGCTGCTCCTCGCTTCATACCAATCCGTACGATCGCTCTGGCGGACAAAGCTTCCGGTGACGCATGTTGGAGCCAGTACGTCGGACTAGCCCAGCAGCTTCGCGCGTGCGAGTTGCTCTCGCAGCGCCTCGACCGAGCGCGCCGGCAGTTCACAGTTGCCGTGCCGGCACAGATAGGCCTCGCCCACGATGCGCCCTTCGAGCAACGGTAGGGATCCCGGCAGGCCACCGATGGCCGTCACCAGCGGCACGAAGGCGAACCGGGCCTGCGCCCACAAGCCCTCGCTGCCCGGCCCCGACAGCACCGCCAGATGGGCACCGTGATCAGCCAGCAAACGCGCGTGCAGCAATGCCGGGGCGGACATCGGCGCGTCATCCATCAGGCCGCCGTGACGCACCAGTTCGGCGCAGGCGATGTCGTGCCAATCATCGCGCCCACCGGCACCGGCCAGACGCAGGAGCAACTCGCACGCCGCCGCAGTTCCGGACGGCACGGCACCGTCGTGCAGTTCCCGGGCGAGCATCGGCAGCTGCGCCGATTCGCTGTCGAAGAAGCCTGCGTCTGCGTCGTGAAAGCGCCGCAGCATGACGCCGCAGATGTCGGAGGCAGCAACCAGCCATTGGGGCTCTGCGGTGGCCGCATGCAACTCGACCAGGCCGAGCCCGAGTTGCGCGTGATCGGCCAGATAGCCCTCGTCGCGCAAGATGCCCTCGCGCCAGACGTGATGAACGCGGCCGTCTCGCAGCATCGTCGTCAGCATGAATTGCGCGAGCTGTCGGGCGGCCTGCACGAAGTCGTCGCGTGCCAGCAAGCGCCCGGCTTCCGCCAACGCTCGAAGTGCCATGCCGTTCCAATCGGCGAGCACCTTGTCGTCGGTGATCGGCGGAACGCGCTTGGCGCGCGCGGCCTGCAGGTGCTGGCGCACCGATCGCTCCCACGCGTCGAAGGCTTCCGGGCTCAGGCCGAGTTCGGTGCGCGTTGTTGCAGCGTCTCGCCGTTCGAGCACGTTCTGACCATGCTCCCAGTTGCCCGGCACCGTCACGCGATAGAGGCGTGCTGCGGCCGGCGCATCGGGGCCGAGGACGGCATCGAACTCGGCCCGCGTCCAGACATGAAATTTGCCCTCGACGCCCTCGGCGTCGGCGTCCTGCGCCGAGCTGAAGGCGGCTGGGCTCGCAGCGGGGTGCATCTCTCGCAGCAGGTACTCCAGCGTGTCTTCGGCGACGAAGCGCAACCGCTCGTCGCCCGTCAGCCGGAAGGCGCCGGTATAGGCGCGCGCGAGTTGCGCGTTGTCGCTGAGCATCTTCTCGAAGCGCGGCACATGCCAGCGCGCGTCGGTCGAGTAGCGCGCGAAGCCGCCACCGACATGGTCATACAAGCCGCCGCCGGCCATCGCGCCCAGCGTGGCCACCAACATCGTCCGCGCGCCGTCGTCGCCCCCGGCCGCGAGGGTCAGCAGGTACTGCAGCAGCGGCACCTGCGGAAACTTGGGTGCGTGGCCGAAGCCGCCATGCGTCTCGTCGAAGTAACGCGCGATGTCGGCGACCGCGCGTCGGTGCAACCCTTCGCCGGGCGCGCGTGGTGCTGCGCCGGTGCCGCCACGCATGCGGGCGAGCAGTTCGCGGGCCTGCCCCTCGATGCCCGATCGCCGATCACGCCAGGCATCGCTGACCGCCTTCAAGACATCGGGGAAGCTGGTCGCTCCTGCGCGCGGCTGAGGCGGGAAGTATGTGCCGCCGAAGAAGGCTAAGAGCCGCGGCGTGAGGAACAGGTTCATCGGCCACCCGCCGCGCCCGCTCAACGCCTGCAACGCGCGCATGTAGACCTGATCGACATCTGGCAACTCCTCGCGATCGACCTTGATCGCGACGAAGCCGTCTGCCAGTTGCTGCGCGATGCCGGCGTCCTCGAAGCATTCGCGCTCCATCACGTGGCACCAGTGGCAGGTGGCATAGCCTACCGACAGCAGGATCGGCTTGTCCTCGGCACGCGCTTTCGCAAACGCCTCTTCGCCCCAGGGATACCAATCGACCGGGTTATGCGCGTGCTGCAGCAGGTAGGGGCTGGTCTCTCGCGCGAGTCGGTTTAACTTCAAATCGACTGCCAGTCCCCGGCCTGCTCGAACGCGTACGCGCCGCGGTAGATCGTGCCCTCTTCGTAGCGCCGGCCGACCAGCATCATGCCCACCGGAAGGCCGTCTACCAGCCCGCAAGGAATGCTCATGGCCGGGTGGCCGGTGCTGTCGAACGGGGCGGTGTTGGCGATCATCTCGAGCGCGCGGCCGACGATCTCTTCGATCGACGCGCCGGGCGGGGGAAGCTTGGTAGCGGTGATCGGCAGCGTCGGCATCAACAACAAGTCGAAGTCCTGAAATGCATCGTCGTAGGCCTGGGTCAGCTGCCGCGTCAAGTTCTGCGCCTTTGCGTAGAAGTGGCCGCGGTAGTGCTTGATGAAGTATTCGCCGAGCACCATCGTCAGCTTCAGCGGGTCCGACAGTTCATCGGCACGCGCCTTCCAGCCGGCATGGAAGTCGACCATGCTGGTGACGTACAGGCCTTTCCAGTTGAAGCCGTGGCCGTTGTCTTTCATCATCTGCTGCGTGGCACCTTCGGCCGCCACCGGCAACCAGATCGCCAGGCCCATCAAGTGCATCGGCACCGACACCTCGGCCACCTTGGCACCCAGCTCCGTGAACCGTTTGGCCGCCTTGCGCACCTGCGCATCGAGCGCAGGCATCGAGTTCGGCCAACCGAAGCCTTCGGTCACGATGCCGATCTTGAGGCCCTTCACGCCGGCCTTCATCAGCTCGGTGTACGGCTGCGATTCACGGCCGGCATGCTGGCGCGGATCGAGCCCGTCGGGGCCGGCCAGCACCTCGAGCATCAGCGCGTTGTCGGTGACGTTCGCGGTCATCGGGCCGGTGTGGTCGATCGTCAGCTCGATCGGCATGATGCCGGTGTAAGGCACCAGACCGTGCGAGGGTTTCATGCCGTAAATGCCGCAGTACGACGCCGGTATGCGCACCGAACCGCCCTGGTCACCGCCGATCGCCAGATCGACCTCTCCGCTGGCGACGAGCGCGGCACTGCCCGACGACGAGCCCCCTGCCGAATAGCCCATGCGGCGCGGGTTGTGCACCGGCCCCGACGCGCTGGTGTGTGAACCGCCCGAGAAACAAAAGTGCTCGCAGACCGCCTTGCCCACGACCGTGGCACCGGCGTCGAGCAGCCGGGTCACGACGGTTGCGTCGACATTGGGCACGTACCCTTCAAGGGTGGACGAGCCGTTCATCATCGGCACTCCGGCAACGCAGACGTTGTCTTTGATGGCCACCGTCTTGCCGGCCAGCTTGCCTTTGGCCGCGCCCTTGATCGTGGTCTTGATGTACCAGGCTCCGAATTTGTTTTCCTCGCCGCCGGGACGGTAGCCCGGCGTGCGCGGGTAGGTCACCTTCGGGACGAAATCCGGCAGCGAATCGATCAGGTCGTAGGCATCGAAGTTCGGTTGCAGCAGCGTGTTGTAGGTCGCGGCGTGTTCGTCGGTGAGGTGGATGGCGAGACTGCGCGCAATCTCCTGCAGTTGGGCGACGGAGGGGCG
>JANNEI010000739.1:0-5251 GCA_031378565.1 Burkholderiales bacterium | reverse complement strand
GACAACTACTTCGGCACCGGCGCGCCGCCCAAGGACGACAACAGTTCGAACTGGTCGCTGATCAAGCCCTTGCTGGCGAACGCGGCGATCAAGCCGACCGCCACCGAGATCGGCTGGACCCGCGACGCCTTCCGCGACCTGTTGAAGATCCGCTCCAGCTCGACGCTGCTGCGCCTGCGAACCGGCGACGACATCAAGGCGCGCCTGACCTTCCACAACAGCGGCTCGACGCAGGTGCCGACCGTGCTGGTCGGTCACCTGAACGGTGCCGGTTATGCCGGTGCGGGCTTCCAGGAGCTGGCTTACTTCGTCAACGTCGACAAGGTGGCGCAGACGCTGACCGTCGACGCGCTGAAGGGCAAGGCATTCGTGCTGCACCCGGTGCACACCGCAGCCACCGCGGCAGACAAGCGGCCGGTCGCGTCGGCGGCGTATGTGTCGGCGACCGGCGCGTTCACGATCCCGCCGCGCACCGCGCTGGTGTATGTGGTGAACTGACCGAGCGCAGCGCCCACGACCATGAAGCCGCCCCTCGGGGCGGCTTCCTTTCACCCAGCGGGCGACGGCACCATTTCCCGATAAAGAGCCATGTACTGGCGTGCCGCTCCGGCCCACGAAAAGTCCTGCGCCATCGCGCGCAGCATCAGCTGCTTCCAGCGCTGCGGTTGACGATGGGTTGCTGCGGCTCGCTGGAGCGCCGCTTCCAGCGCAGCCGGCGTGGCGGCATCGAAGCTGAAGCCGGTGGCCTGATCGGACTTGAGGGCCTCGTCGGTCGCGTCGCGCACCGTGTCGGCCAGGCCACCGACGCGCCGCACGAGGGGCAGCGTGCCGTAGCGCAGGCCATACAACTGGGTCAGGCCGCAGGGCTCGAAGCGTGACGGCACGAGGATCACATCGGCACCCGCAATCAGCCGGTGCGCGAACCCTTCGTCGTAGCCGATGCGCACCGCCACCTTGCCGGGGTGGGCCTGCGCCGCCGCGGTAAAGGCCGCCTCCAGCACGGGTTCGCCGGTGCCTTGCAACGCCAGTTGCGCGCCGCTGCGCAGCAGGGTGGGCAAGGCGGCAAGCACCAGGTCGAGACCCTTTTGCGCGGTCAGTCGGCTGACCACGCCGAACACCGGTGCGTTGGCGTCAGTGGTGAGTCCCAACTCGACCTGCAGCGCCTGCTTGCAGCGTGCCTTGCCCGACAGGTCGCCGGCTGCGTAACGCGCGGCCAGGCCGGTGTCGGTCTGCGGGTTCCAGACCGTGCCGTCCACGCCGTTCAGGATGCCGCTGACATCGCGCCCGCGGCCGCGGATCACGCCGTCCAGGCCGCAGCCGAATTCATGCGTCGCCATCTCGCCCGCATAGGTCGGGCTGACGGTGGTGATGCGGCGGGCGTACTTCAACCCCGCCTTCATGAACGAGATTTGCGAGTGGAACTCGACACCGTGCGAGGCCAGGAAGCGCGACGGCAACCCCAGCAGCCCGAAGTCGGCTTGAGGAAACAGGCCCTGGAAGGCGAGGTTGTGGACGGTGAACACCGCGGCGGCGGCGGTTGCGGGGTGCGCTGCCATGTACGCACACGACATGCCAGCATGCCAGTCGTGCGCGTGCACCACGTCGGGCGTCCAGGCTGGGTCGAGTTCGCCCGCGGCCAGGTGCGCCGCCACCCAGCCGAGCAAGCCGAAGCGCTGCAGGTTGTCGCTCCATTCGGAGCCGTCGCTCGCCTGGTAGGGGCTGCCGGCGCGTCGATAGAGCCAGGGCGCGTCGATCACGTACACCGGCACATGGCTGTAGGGCAGTTGCCCGAGCCGCAGCGTGATGCGCGCCGCGCCGAACAACGGCCCGAGGCTGCACACCGGCTTCTGGTGCAGCACCGCGTCGGCGATGGCCGGCAGGCCGGGCAGCAGCAGCCGCACATCGGCACCGCAGGCCATCAGTGCCTGAGGCAGCGCCCCGACCACATCGGCCAGGCCGCCGGTCTTGATCAACGGAAATACTTCGGCGGCTACTTGCAGGACTCTCATCGGCAGCGGTTCGGCGTTTGATCAGGCGGTGACGCGGGCAAGCATGGCCTGGGTGACCAGCGTGATTCCATTTTCGGTGCGAACGTAATTCATCGCGTCGCCGACGGCGTCCTCGCCGATCACCATGCCGTCGGGAATGATGCAGCCGCGGTCCACCACCACGCGCGTCAGCCGCACATGCCGGCCCACCTGCACGCCGGGCAGCAGCACCGACCAGTTGACGCTGGAATACGAATGCACGCGCACGCTGGAGAACAGCACCGAGCGAAACACGTGGCCCGAAATGATGCTGCCGCCCGACACCATCGACTCGATGGCCATGCCGCGGCGGTCGTTCTGGTTGTGCACGAACTTGGCGGGCGGCAACTGGGGCTGGTGGGTCCAGATCGGCCAGGCGTTGTCGTAGAGGTTGAGCAAGGGGTCGGTCGCGGTCAGGTCGATGTTCGCGTCCCAGTACGCATCGATCGTGCCGACATCGCGCCAGTACGGTTCCGCGCCGTCCTTTTGCGACACGCAACTCAGCGAGAACGGATGCGCCACTGCGCAGCCGTTGCGCACCGCGCGCGGAATGATGTCCTTGCCGAAGTCGTGGCTGGAGTCGGGGTCGGCGATGTCGCGCGCCAGTTCGTCGTACAGGTACTTCGCGTTGAAGATGTAGATGCCCATGCTGGCCAGCGACACCTCGGGCTTGCCGGGCATCGGCGGCGGGTCGGCGGGCTTCTCCATGAACTCGGTGATGAGCCGGTTCTCGTCGATCGCCATCACGCCGAAGGCGCTGGCCTCGGCACGCGGCACCTCGATGCAGCCCACGGTGCATTCGCGCCCCTTGGCCACGTGGTCGGCCAGCATCAGCGCGTAGTTCATCTTGTAGATGTGGTCGCCCGCCAGCACCACCACGTAGTCGGCGTCGTAGCCGTCGAGGATGTCCTGGTTCTGGTACACCGCGTCGGCGGTGCCGCGGTACCAGCTTTCCTCGTCCATGCGCTGCTGCGCGGGCAGCAGGTCGACGAACTCGTTCATCTCGGTTTTCAGGAAGGCCCAGCCGCGTTGCAGGTGCCGCAGCAGGCTGTGCGACTTGTACTGGGTGATGACGCCGATGCGGCGGATGCCGGAGTTGAGGCAGTTGGACAACGCGAAATCGATGATGCGGAACTTGCCGCCGAAGTAGACCGCGGGCTTGGCGCGCCGGTCTGTCAGGTTCTTCAGGCGGCTGCCGCGGCCACCGGCCAGCACCAGGGCGACGGCCCGCTTGGGCAGGTCGAAATTCAGGGCGAGGTCCGTGTTCTTCATGCTGTCTCCCGTCATGGTTCGAACGATAACGCGTTCGCCCGCCCCTGTGTGGCATGCACAATGCATGCGGCAAATTAGCCCGGCGCAGCGGGCTGTGCGCGACCTGCCACCTCATCAGCAACAAAGGACTTTTCGGTGAGCGATTCGATGGACATTTCGAGCGGCGATGTCGGGGCCGGCATCGAACGACACCTGCTGCAAACCGTGGGCGTGAATCCGGCCGACGCCACGCCGTCCGACCTGATGCTGGCCACCTCGCAGTTGGCGCGCCAGCAGCTTTCCCGGCGCTGGGTCGACACGCAGTCGCAGCAACGTGCCGGCAAAGCGCGGCGGGTCTACTACCTGTCGATGGAATTCCTGATCGGCCGCACGCTGTCCAACGCGCTGGCCGCGCTCGACCTGCGCGGCGACGCGGCGGCCGCCGTGGCCGCCCACGCGCAGCGCCTCGAAGACGTGGCCGACTGCGAGGCCGACGCCGCCTTGGGCAACGGTGGCCTGGGTCGCTTGGCGGCGTGCTTCCTCGACTCGATGGCCACCCTCGGCCTGCCCTCGTTCGGCTACGGCATCCGCTACGAATACGGCATGTTCGCGCAGCAGATCCAGGACGGCCGGCAGGTCGAGTACCCCGACCCGTGGCTGGCCAACGGCACCGTCTGGGAGTTTCCGCGCGCCGGCATCAGCCACCCGGTGCGCTTCGGCGGCTGGGTCGAGCACATCGGCACCGAGGCGCACTGGCGTCCGGCCGCCGAGGTGGCCGCCAAGGCCTACGACATGGTGGTGCCCGGCCACGGCACGCGCGCCGTCAGCACGCTGCGCTTGTGGAAGGCCGTCGCCCCGGCGCACATCGACCTGCATGCGTTCAATACCGGCGACTACGCACGCGCGGCCGGCGTGAAGAACGAGTACGAAAACATCTCGTGGGTGCTGTACCCGAACGACAGCACCCCGGCCGGGCGCGAACTGCGCCTGCGGCAGGAATATTTCTTTGTCGCAGCGTCGGTGCAGGACATCGTCGAGCGCCACCTCGACGAGCACCCCGGCCTGGCCAACCTGGCCGACAGGGTGGCGATCCACCTGAACGACACGCACCCGGCGATCGGCGTGGCCGAACTGATGCGCGTGCTGTGCGACGAGCACGCCATGCCGTGGCCGCAGGCCTGGGCGTTGTGCACGCAGGTGTTCTCGTACACCAACCACACGCTGATGCCCGAGGCGCTGGAGACCTGGCCGGTGGCGCTGATGCAGCACGTGCTGCCGCGCCACCTGGAGATCATCTTCCGCATCAACCAGGAGTTTCTGGCCGTCGCCGCGCAGCACCGCCCCGGCGACGGCGCCTTCCTGTCGCGCCTGTCGCTGATCGACGAGCAGGGCGAGCGCCGCGTGCGCATGGCGCACCTGTCGATCGTCGGCAGCCACACGGTCAACGGCGTGTCGGCGCTGCATTCCGATCTGCTCGTGAAAACCATCTTTGCGGACTTCGCCAGCCTGTGGCCCGAGCGCTTCACCAACATGACCAACGGCGTCACGCCGCGCCGCTGGCTGGCGCAGGCCAACCCGGGTTTGTCGGCGCTGCTGGACCGCACCATCGGCACCGACTGGCGGCGCGACCTCGACCGTTTGCAGGTGCTGCGCGATCACAAGGGAAACGCAGGTTTTCGCGCCGAGTTCATGGCGGTGAAGCGTGCCAACAAGGCGCGGCTGGCGGCCACCATCGAACGCGCCACCGGCATCGCGGTGGACCCGGCCAGCCTGTTCGACGTGCAGGTCAAGCGCATCCACGAGTACAAGCGCCAGTTGCTCAACGTGCTGCATGTCGTCACGCGCTACCAGGCGATCCTGGCCGATCCGTCCGCTGACTGGCTGCCGCGCACGGTGATCTTCGCCGGCAAGGCCGCGTCGTCGTATGCCACGGCGAAAGACATCATCCGGCTGATCCACGACGTGGGCAGCGT
>JANNEI010000721.1:0-2301 GCA_031378565.1 Burkholderiales bacterium | reverse complement strand
GCGTGACGCCCAGGGCGAACAGGTCGGTTTGCGCATCGACCGGCGCGTCGTCCCACAGCTCGGGGTTCATGTAGCTGGGCGTGCCGGCGTGCAACTCGCGTTGCTCCACCGGCTCGTGGCCGGACAAGGCCACGCCCAGGTCGAGCAGGCGCAACTGGCCGTCGTCGCCGAGGTGCAGGTTGGCGGGTTTCACGTCGCGGTGCACCACGCCCAGGCGGTGCAGGCGGCCCAGTGCGTGGGCCGCCGCCAGGCCCCACGCCACCACGTCGGCCACGGCCATTCCCTGCCTGCCGTGCTGCCCTGATTGCTGAGACAGCAACTGCTCCAGCGTGACCCCCGAATGCCAGTCGTACAGCAGGTAGAAGGCGCTGGGGTCACGCAGCTCGTGGATGCGCACGAAGCCTTCGTCGGCGCGCACGCCCATGCGCTCACTGACACGCGCGCTCAACCACGCTTCATGCGCGAGCATGGCGCGTTCCTGCGGGTCACTGGCGCGCGCCGGGTGCAGCGTCTTCAACGCTTGCAGTTCGCGGGTGGCGGGGTCGCGCACCTGGTACAGCAGGTGCACGCCGGTGTCTGCCACCAGGGCGGTGACGATGCGCTTGTCGATCACCTCGCCCACCTTCAGGCGCGGTGGCACCGGCAGGTGGCGGCTGCGCTGCAGCGCATCTTCCAGCCGCGATGCGGCGAGGCCGCGCACGCGCACGACCAGCGCGGTGGCGTTGTCCAGCGTGCCGGCGGCCAGCGCGGACTGCACCAGTGCCTCACTGGCGTGCTGCGCACTGCCCTGGCCCGCCAGCGCGACGATCTGCGCTCGCGGCAGTCGGCCATGCACGCCGTCGGACAGCAGCACGAAGCTGTCGCCGGGATGCAATTCGCCTTGCAAATAGTCGACCCGCACCGCGTCGTCCTGCCCCATGGCGCGGGTCAGGCGGCTGCGCAGGTCGGGGTGGTCCAGGCAGTGGTCTTGCGTGAGCTTGCGGCAATCCGAGCCGCGCAGCAGATAGGCGCGGGTGTCGCCCACGTGGGCCAGGGTCCAGGTCTGGCCGCGCAGGGCCAGCGCAGTCAGCGTGCTCATCGCCGAGGCGGCGTTGCGGCGGTTGTGGCTGGCAAGCCAGCCGTTTTGCGCACAGATGATGCGGTCGAGCACCACCGTGGTGTGCCAGGTGGGCGGTGCGGCAAAGAAGTCCTCGACCAGGGACATCACGCTGGTCTGTGCTGCCATGCGCCCGCCGCCACCGGCCGACACGCCGTCGGCGATGGCCGCGATGAAGCCCAGCGCTTCTTCATGCGCCTGCGGACGCTGCGAAGCGGCGAAGTCTTCGTTGTCCGCGCGCGGGCCGCGCTCGCTGGCGTGACCGATGTCAACGTCGAAAGTCATGAGGCAAGGCGATGCACCAGAGTGAAAGAGCGGTTGAAAAGTGAAGGTTCGAAGCAAGATGCCTGCCCGCAAACAGTGCATCAATTCCCCATTGAGCACCAAGATGCAGCCCAAATCCGCACGCGGTGTTGGCACCTCGCTTGCTTGATTGGTGCACTGCAAAATGATTCGACCCGAGGGCGGTGCATGAAGAAGATGAAGCTGGTGATGGTGGGCAACGGCATGGCCGGGGTGCGGACGCTGGAAGAACTGCTGAAGATCGCACCCGACCTGTACGACATCACCGTGTTCGGGGCCGAGCCGCACCCGAACTACAACCGCATCTTGCTCAGCCCGGTGCTGGCCGGCGAGCAGACGCTGGACGAGATCGTGCTGAACCCGCTGAGCTGGTACGCCGAAAACAACATCACGCTGCACCTCGGCAAGAAGGTGGTCGACATCAACCGCAGCCGCCGCGTGGTGTTCGCCGAAGACGGCACCGAAGAGCCCTACGACCGCCTGCTGCTGGCCACCGGCTCGAACCCGTTCATCCTGCCGGTGCCGGGCAAGGAACTGGACGGCGTGATCGCCTACCGCGACATCAGCGACACCAACACGATGATCGCGGCGGCCGAGAAGTACCGGCACGCGGTGGTCATCGGCGGCGGCCTGCTGGGCCTGGAAGCCGCCAATGGATTGATGCTGCGCGGCATGCAGGTGACGGTGGTGCACATCATGCCGTGGCTGATGGAGCGCCAGCTCGACGAGGTGGCGGGCAAGCTACTGCAAAAGTCGCTCGAAGACCGCGGGTTGAAATTCATGATCGGCGCGCAGACGCAAGCGCTGATCGGCGACAAGGAAAGTGGCAAAGGCGGCCGCGTGATGGCCGTGCAGTTCAAGGACGGACTGGAGATCCCGGCCGATCTGGTCGTGATGGCCGC
>JANNEI010000691.1:0-8404 GCA_031378565.1 Burkholderiales bacterium | reverse complement strand
GTGCTGGGCTCGCTGCTGGGCGCGGCCACGCTGGGCATTCTGGCCAACGGGTTGACGATCCTGAACGTGCCCTCGTTCCTGCAGGATGTCGTCACCGGAGCCATCGTCGTCGTCGCGGTGGTGTTCCAGAAAATCGGCGCGTCGGCGTCACGCTGAGTTCAGTCGGGCATGGACTGCATTGCTGCATTCGACATCGGTTCCTCGGCGGTCAAGGCTGCCCTCGTGTCGAGCGATGGCCGCCTTCACCACGCCCGCAGCGTTGCCTACCCGGCCAGCGCCTTGCCGCCCGGTGAGCAGGATCCACGCGACTGGTGGCAGGCCTTCGGCACGGTGTTGCAGGCCTGGTGGAGCGAAGGCGTGGTGCCGGCGTCGATCACGGCGCTGACCTTCAGCGGCCAGATGCAGGACCTGATCGCGGTCGACGCGCGGGGCGAGCCGGTGCGCACCGCGATTCTGTATTCCGATGCGCGTGCCGGCGATGCCGCCCGCCAGGCCGACGACGCGCTGGGCGCGGACGAGATTCACCGCGTCACCCGCAACCCGTTCAACGCGACCTCGGTGCTGCCCAAGATGCTGCACCTGCGCGACTGCGAACCGGCGGTCTGGGCGCGCACCGCACTCGTGCTGGTGGGCGCAAAGGACTTCATCACGCTGCGCCTGACCGGCCGCGCCGTTACCGACCCGACCACCGCGGCCACCACCGGGCTGTTCGACATCGAGCGCGAGTGCTGGGCGCTCGACTGGCTCGATGTGTTCGGCCTCGAAGCTTCGCTGCTGCCCGAGCTGCTGGCGGCCGGTGCACACGTCGGCCGCGTCAGCGTGCAGGCCGCCGCGGCCACCGGTCTGCGTGCTGGCTGCCCGGTGCTGTGCGGCCTGGGCGATGCAGCGGCCACCACACTCGGTGCGGGCGTTGCCGATGCGTCGCAGTGCTATGCCTACCTCGGCACCTCGGGTTGGGTGGCCCGCGTGTCGGAGCGTTTCAATCCGCCCGGCGCGCCGCTGTTCGTGCTGCCCTACCTGGGGCCGCAGCGGCGCATCCTGATCGGTCCGGTGTCGAACGCGGGCGCGGTGCACCGCTGGGCGTTGAGCCTGCTGGACGCGCCCACCGGCGTCGGCGCGGACAGCAGCGACGACGCCCGCTATGCCGCCTTCGAGCGCGAGGTGGCTGCCGCGCCACGCGATGCGCGCTTGCTGTTCCTGCCCTACCTCGCCGCAGAGCGCTTGCCGCTCGTCACCGGCGCGGCGCAGGGCACGCTGACCGGCATCTCGGCGGGCACCAGCCGGGCGCAGATCATGCGGGCCGCGCTGGAGGGCGTGTCGCTGTCGCTGCGCAGTGCGCTCGATGTGCTGCAGGGGCAGCAGGACGCACCCGCACCGGGCGAACTGATCGTGGTCGGTGGTGCCACCCGCAGCGCCGCCTGGATGCAAATCCTCGCCGACGTGTTCGACACCACGCTGCGCATCGCGCCCGACGCCGACCTGCTGCCCTGCCTCGGTGCCGCCGCAACCGCCGCTGTTGCGACGGGCTGGTGCGGCACGCCCGAGGCGTTCGTGCAGCGACGCGTGCACACCGAGGCACGGCGCTTCGCCGCCGACACGGTCGGTGCCGCGGCGATGCGACAGAAATCTGTGGCATGGCGCGCGCTGCAAAATGCCGTCGGTGCAATGCCGCCCGCGACAGCCTGAGCGGCACAATCACCCTCGACCGGGCCGGCTCGCCCGTGCGTTCACCAACCAAGGAGTAGAGATGAACCGTTCCGCCGTCAACCTCCAGCGCCGCCTGCTCGCGGTCGCTGCTGCCAGCCTGTCACTGAGTTTCGGCAGCGCATGGGCGCAGACCCGGAGCGTGACGCTGATCACCCCGTATCAGCAGTCGGTCACCACCAACGAAATGCTGAAGACGCTGAGCGAACTGGCGGGCAAGAAGGGCTGGAAGGCCAACGTCATCGACACCAAGGGCGACTTCGGCCAGATGGCCAGCCGCATGGAAGACGCTGTGGCCGCCAAGACCGATGCGATCGTGATCGTCAGCGCCGACCCGAACCAGGTGAAGACGCAGATCGCCGCCGCTGCGGCCAAGGGCATTCCGGTGTTCGGCTGCGACTCGGGCTTCATTCCCGGCATGGTGATGAACGCGACCAGCGACAACACCGCGATGTCGGCTGCCATCAGCCAGCACCTGTTCAAGGCCATCGGCGACAAGGGCAACCTGGTGGTGTTCACGCACCGGCCGCACCCGGGCGTGCTGAAGCGCTCGCAGGAGCTCGACGCGCTGTTGAAAAAGTCGCCCAACATCAAGCTGCTCAGCGAGCAGCACGTGCAGGTGCCCGGCCCGATCGAAAACGCACGCAAGGCGATGGAAAGCATCCTGCTGGCGAACCCGAACAAGGGCTCGATCACCGCCGTGTGGGCGGCCTGGGACGAGCCGGCCATCGGTGCCACGCAGGCCATCCAGGCGGCCGGGCGCGACGAGATCGTCGTCACCGGCATCGACGGCACCAGCCAGGCGGTCGACCTGATCAAGAAGGGCTCGCCGCTGGTCGCTTCGATGCAGCAAAACTTCCGCGGCATGGCCGAACTGGTGGTCGCTCAGATCGACAACAGCTTCAGCGGCAAGAAGCCGGCGGCAACCGAAATGTTTGCACCCGCGACGCTGATCACGAAGTAAGCCGGCCGCGTCAGTCCATCGCGCGAATGCGCTCGACCAGTTCGAGCGTGGACGCAGCCGGCTTGGCCGCCAGCCCGCGAGCGATCGCGGCCTTGCAGTGTTCGAACACGTTCAGTGCCGCCGCCTGTTCGCGCCGGCTGCTCAGCAGTTGCATCAGCTCGCGCGCAATGTCTTCGGCCATCGGGTCGAGTTCGAGCGCTCGTTCCAGCAGCGCGCGCACCGCCTGCGGTTCGGGTGTGGTGGTGGTGGTCGATGCGCCGCAGCGCCCGAGCTGCAACACGCTGCGCTTGAACTTGCTGGCCAGCCGCGTTCGGCACACCATCTGCCAGGGCTCGTCCTCGGTGTCGTGCAGGAAGTGGCCGCTGTACATCGCCACCGCGCGCCGCAGGTCGGCGGCAGCCTGCGGCGCGAGCGCCGCCGCGTCGAGGCCCGCTGCGCCGCCTGCGCGGTCCACCAGTTGCTCGAAGGCCAGGCAATCGACCCAGACCCGTTTCGGGTTGAGGCTCAAGCGGCCCAGTTCGAGCTGAATGGCATCGTCGTCGCCGAGCAGCTTGCGCAGGCGGTGCAGCGCCACGTTGAAGGCCGACTTCGCGTTGTCGCCTTCCAGCTCGCACCACAGCGCGAACATCACCGTGGCGGCAGACACATCGCTGCCGCCGGAGGCCACGGTGAACTGCAGCAACTCGAGCGGTTTTCGCGCCACCTTGCCGCCGAAGGCGAGCGGCACGCCGTTGCGCTCGATCTGGAAACGCCCCAGCGTGAGCACGCGGATCGGCCACGGCCAGGAGGCCAGGTCGGGGCGCACGGCGTCGAGGCCGCGCGTGGCAATCACCTCCCGCACGAACGCGGTCTCGATGCCGTGTTCGAGGCCCAGCGCGCAGACCTGCGCTGCCACAAGCGGCGCAGACCGGAAGAAATTCAACCATGCCATCTCGCGGGCCAGTGCCAGGCCCTGGCTCAGTTCGGCGCGCGCAGCCGCGTCCTCGCTGCCCGTCTCGGCGTGCGCCAGCGCCCGTGCAAAGTGCGCCAAGCACCAGCAGAAGCCGGCTTGCGAACCCGTCGCAGTGCGGCCGGCGCGCTCGAAGAAGGGGACGGCGTGCGCAAAGGCACCGCTGGCCATCTGCACCTGGCCTTCCTGCATCACCGTGACACCCATCCAGCGTTCCGGAAAGTGGGCTTCGCCGGCCAGCCGCAGCGCCAGCCGGGCGTGGGTCAGCGCCTCGCGGTGGCGGCCGTTGCTGAGCTCCAGCCGAGACTGAAGCAAATGCCACCAGCTGGCCTGGCGCGGCGCGCGCGGGTGCAGCAGCGGCTCGGCCTGCGCGAGGGCTTGCCGGCCGACGGCGACCCGCCCATCGCCGATGGCCATCTGCGCTTGCACCAGCAAACGCTTCAGCTCGATGGCGGGTGCCGACACGGCCGTGGCAGCGCCGTGCTGCGCACCCGCGGCCTCGGCGCGCTCGGGTGCCGCGCACTGGTACAGGGCCTGCACCAGCGCGTGCTGCCACTCCTCGACCAAGCGCGTGCCGATGCCCGGCGCAGCCAGCACCGGCCGCATCGCCAGCTCGACCCACAGCACGCCTTCCAGGCTGCAGCGCGCGTCGAAGTAGGCCAGCGCGGTCAGGCCGGCGCAGCAGCGCACCGCGGGCGTGATGTGCTCGTTGGCCAGTTCGCGCGTGATGCCTTCGGCCTGCGCGGCGAGCTGCGGATCGTCCAGCGCATGAAACCAGCCCGCCACCAGCGCACCGGCGCGCGCCAGCAGGCGGTGGTCGGCGTCGGCGATGCGGTCGATCCCGGTCCGCGTGGCCGTCACCGCATCGACCGCGTCCTGGAAGCCGGCGTAGTCGTTGTCGGCGATGCCGATGACCTGCACCAGCGCGGCCCCGGCGATCAAGCGGCCCTGCGCTTCATCGTGCGTGTTGAAGACCGCGAGCGCGGCGCGCAACTCGGTGCGGCCCTGTTCGAGATCCGCCAGCGCCAGACCGATGCCACGCTGCAGGCGCTGCCACGCATCGGCCGTTGACGGCACCGCCTCGCCTTGCGGCACCGGTTTGCTGACGCGCGCGGCAGGTCGGGCAGTTGCACCCATGCGGAATTCCAATGGGAAGGAGCCCCATTGTGTGCCCGCCACCGCGCATCGCCCCGCCGTTGCCGGGCGAAAATTCAGCACAACGGCCCCACGGCCCATCGCCGAGCGGGCCCGGTCAACCGTGTGGCCGCCTGCGCATCCACAGCGCCAGGCACACCAGGCCGGCGACGATCAGCGCCGTGGACTGCGGCTCCGGCACGTTGGTCGAGATGTAGTCGTGGCCCGACAGTGCATTCATGGCCGCACCGTTCGACAGCATCACGTCGGTCAGCCGCGCGGTGTTGTAGAGGTCGATCTCGCGGCCGTTGCGGGCAACCGCGCCCAGTTGTGCGGTGACGACGTACTGGACGCCCGCGACGAAGTCGAAGTCCAGCGCCAGCGTCGACGCAAACGAAGAACGCTGTTCGTCGTTGCCTCGGTCGCGCGCCATGCCGACGAGGGTGGGCCCGCCCAGCTCGAACTCATCCGAGATGGACAGGTTGTCCACGTCCCAGACCTTGATGTCGTAAAACCAGTCGCCCAGAGTGGTGCCGATGGCGTAAGTGAAGGTCGACGGGAAGAAAGCATTGACGGTGTTGGTGTCGGACTCGCCGTCCAGCTTGATCGTCGCGTTGAAGTGCCCGTCGGCGTTGAACGTCCACGCGTCCCGCCAGCCACTTTGCGCTTCGGCCACCGTCAGCACCTGGACATGGGCAGCCCTGCCGTTGCCTCGGTCATCGGTGCCGGCGACGCCGACGCTGGTGACCGCCGAGGCGCGGTTGACAGCGAAGTCGGACTGGCTGCGCGCCACCGCGGACGAGAAGAACGGGTTATCGCTGGCGCAGTTGATACAGAAATCGCCCACCGCGGCGCGCACCGGCGCACTGTTGAGGCGGTCTTCGAAATCCTGGTACCTGTTGACGCCCGGTACCATCGTGGTCGGCAACTGATAGCCGCCGGTGATGGACGTGAAATCGTATTGAGACGTTGCCGCACCGGTGCTGGACACACCCGCCGTGCAGGTCGTGAAGCTGGTGCATTCGCCCAGGTTGCCGACGCCACCGAAGGCGAGTGCCGCTGGCAGTGGTGCCATCAGCGCCAGGCCCAGACCCAGGCTTGCGACATTCGCGGAAACAGTCATTCGATTCATCATTCACTCCTGAAGGCACCGAACCCATTTCGATGTGGGCTTCAGGCTAAATCGAGGCCGATTACGAAACGCATACCGATGGCAAATCAACTTAGGGAGACGCGGCGCATGGAGTCGAACCGCGACGGGCGTGTTGCAACGGCAACGCATTCCCCGCAGGTGTGCAGGGTCGGTCAACCGGTTGTCACGTCGATTCGGTTAAATGCAGGTTCGGTTTGCTGCGACAGGCCGTCACCATCTATCCACGGGGCGGCTCCAATCGGCGGCTCCTGCGCATCAGGAAGCAGCATGAAACAACACTTCGCATCGATTGCAATCACCGCACTCGTCACCCTGGCCGCGTTCTCGGGCAGCGCGTCAGCACAATCCAACGTCACCGTCTACGGTCAGATCGACCAGGGCGTGATCAAGGGCAACGGCGGCACCGCCACCAACCCCGGCAGCCCCGGCACCTCGAAGGCCTGGACGGTGGGGCAGGCGTCGACCTCGCGCATCGGTTTTCGGGGCAACGAAGACATGGGTGGCGGCTTGTCGGCACAGTTCCAGATCGAGCACCGCTTCAACCCCGACACCGGCAGCGTCAACAGTGCCAACTCGTTCTGGAACGGGCGCTCTTACGTGCAGCTGTCCAGCAGCGCGGTGGGCAGCGTCTACATCGGCCGCGAGTACATGCCGGCCTACTGGATCGGCGTCAAGTCCGACCCGTTCGGCGACGACGGTGTCGCCCAGGCCAGCAGTCTGGCGCGCTGGGGCAACTACGCCACGCCGGACGCCGTGGGCAACGGCACCCGCGCGTCCAACCTGATCGGCGTCAAGACGCGCAACTTCGGCGGCTTCGCTGCCTCGGCGGCTGTGGGCCTCAGCGAAAGCACGGGGCTCGGGCGGGTGCAGGGCTTAAACGCCGAATACGGTGCCGGCCCGCTCTACGCCGGGCTGGGCTACGAGCAAGTTAGCGGTGGCAGCAACGATGGCCGCGGCGTGATCAACATGGCGCTGCACTACAACTTCGGTTTCGTCAGGCCGATGCTTTATGTGGCGCGGGGCAAGACCGACGCGAACGGCAGCACCAAGGCCACCGTGCTGATGCTCGGCGCGACCGCCGAACTGGGGCAGGGCTTGCTGAAGGCGATGGCCATCCGGCTTGATTCCGACATCGACTCACGCGACCGATCGAAGGTCGGCCTCGGCTACCACTACGCGATGAGCCGGCGCACCACGGTCTACGCCGATGTGGGACTGGCCCGGCAAAACGGGCTGACCAACAACACGGCCTACGCGCTGGGGGTCAAGCACACGTTCTAGGCGCGTGGGCGGCCGCTCAGGCACCGGGCCAGCGTCGACAACAGCTGCGCCCTGAAGCTGAAGAAGTCTGTCTCACGAACAGGCTTCATTTCGCGGCCCTCGCATAGCTGACCGTCAACAGTTCCCACTGGTGCCCGTCCGGCTCGTTCCAGTAGACGATGCGCCCGCCGTGCAGCGTGTCGATCTGCAAATCGACCGGCCCGTGAACGCTGCTGCGAAACGCGATGCCGGCCGCCTTGATGCGCGCCAGGATGGCGTCGAATTCGGCGTCGCCCACGCGGAAGCAAATGTGAATCAGCGGCAGCGGGTCGGCCGCCCACTGGTCGAAGTCCAGCGTCAAGCCGTCGCTGACATACACCGGCGCGAACGGCCCCACGCCCGTTTCAGACCAGGCCACCCCCAGCAGATCGGCAAGCAACTTCGCCGCTGCGAGCTTGTTGCGCGACGGCACCATCAGGTGATCGAGGTGGATGGTCATGGTGTTCCCTTCTCAGTTAGAAAAACACACCGCGTGGGCCTGACCCAGGTCAGTTCTTCGCCTCGGCCATCAGCGTGACCACATAGGTTTCCACCGTTGATCCGCAGCAACTTCAGAACCGCCTGCTGGCCCGGCTTCTTCTTCATTCGGTCGGACATGGCAGATGCTTTTCGCGTCGTCTGCGGTAGCGATGCCGGTGGCGAGAAACGCAAGCACTGCCAAGGCAGCGCGACGAGAAGTGTGATGGCGCATCTTGTTTTGTGCGGAAGTGAAACGCCCAGATCTTGCCAGCTGCGTGGCGACACGTGGTGCGCCGCAATGACATGTCCGATTGCAGCGAGCGCGCCAGCTCGGATGCGCTGAGACTGGCCAGCTTGCCGCTTCCAGAGAACGCCATGACTTTCCGAATTCGAGGACTCGATTTTCAAACCTTCCAACCGCTGGTCGGACTGTCTGACGATGAACTTCGCGCACGAGGTGCCCGAAGGGTGGTGGCTGACGCGATGCCCGGCTATCCCGACCGCATTGAACTGCGCGACGCCGAGCCGGGCGAGCCGCTGCTGTTGGTTAACTACCTGCACCAACCGGCTGCCGGTCCCTTCCGGGCTTCACATGCCATCTTCGTGCTCGAACATCCAAGAGAGCCGTTCGACAGCGTCGATGAGATCCCGCCCGTGCTCCGCAGCCGCGTGATCTCGCTTCGTGCGTTCGATGCCGAAGACATGATCGTTCGCGCCGAGC
>JANNEI010000682.1:0-2441 GCA_031378565.1 Burkholderiales bacterium | reverse complement strand
TTCGACGGCCGGTATGCGACCGCCCGCGGTGGCGCGCACCAGCCGCTGGGACACGATGGAACGCAGCCCGGAAGCCAGGTCGCTGAGCAGCGCAGGACGCGATTCGGGCGCGTAAAACGACAGGATGCGCCCGAGCGCGTGATAACTGTTGTTGGCGTGCAGTGTGGACAGCACGAGGTGGCCCGACAGCGCGTACGAGATGGCCGACGTCATCGTCTCGCGATCGCGAATCTCGCCGATCAGGATGCAGTCGGGTGCCTGGCGCAGCGCGTTCTTCAGGCCGATTTGCAGCGACTGCGTGTCGCGCCCGACCTCGCGCTGGTTGACCACCGACTTCTTGTTGGTGAACAGGAATTCGATCGGATCTTCGATCGTCAAAATATGCCCGGCGAGTTGTTGGTTGCGTTGCTCCAGCATGGCGGCCAGCGTGGTGCTCTTGCCCGCGCCGGTGGCACCCACCATCAGGATCAGACCGCGCTTCTCCAGGATCAGCGTGTTCAACAGCGACGGCACATTCAGGCTTTCGAGCGTGGGGATCACGATCGGAATGCAGCGGAACACCGCCGCCACCGTGCCGCGCTGCTTGAACGCGCTGAGTCGAAAGCTGCCCACGCCGGGCAGGCCGACGCCCACGTTCAGCTCACCGGTGTCTTCGAGTTCTTCCAGCTGATGCGGTGCCAGCACTTCGGCCAGCAGCTGGCGCGGCTGGCTGTGGGTGAGCGGCTGGTCGCTGAGGTGCAGGATCTGCCCGTTGATCTTGATCAGGATCGGCGTGTTGGCCGACAAGTAAACGTCGGAGGCGGCTTTCTCGGCCATCAGCCTCAGTACGCGCTCCATGTTTCCACCGCTCATGGAAATCTCCTCGAAGTGGAAAGAATGTGACGGTCAGGCACGCAGCAACTCGTTGATGCTGGTCTTGGCGCGGGTTTGCGCGTCGACCCGCTTCACGATCACGGCGCAGTTGAGGTTGTATTTGCCGCCGTCGCGGGGCAGGCTGCCGGCCACTACCACCGATCCGGCAGGCACGCGGCCATAGGTCACTTCGCCGCTGGCGCGGTCGTAGATCGGCGTGCTCTGGCCGATGAACACGCCCATCGACAACACCGAGTTCTCTTCGACGATCACGCCTTCGACCACCTCGCTTCGCGCGCCGATGAAGCAGTTGTCTTCGATGATGGTGGGGTTCGCCTGCAGCGGCTCCAGCACGCCGCCGATGCCGACGCCGCCGCTCAGGTGCACGTTCTTGCCGATCTGCGCGCACGAGCCCACGGTGGCCCAGGCGTCGACCATCGTGCCTTCATCGACATAAGCGCCGATGTTCACGAAGCTGGGCATCAGCACCACGTTCTTCGCCAGATAGCTGCCGCGCCGCGCCACGGCCGGCGGCACGATGCGCACACCGGAGGCGCGAATCGCCTCGTCGTCGATATGCGAGAACTTGGTTTTCACCTTGTCGAAGAAGGTCAGGTCGCCCGAACGCATGAGCTGGTTGTCGTTCAGCCGAAAGCTCAGCAGCACCGCCTTCTTGATCCACTGATTGACCGTCCACTGGCCCACGCCTTGCCGCTCGGCCACGCGGATGCGGCCGGCGTTCAGGTCGGAGATCACTTCTTCGACCGCCTCGCGAATCTTCGGGCTGTTCAGCGGGGTCAGGTCGGCGCGAGAGTCCCACGCCATGTCGATGGTGGTTTGAAGTTCTGTGGTCATGAGGGGGTGGCTGCGATGCAGGAGTGGCAATAGGAAACGATGCGCCGGCTGGCTTCGACGCATTCTTCGATGTTGGCCACCAGGGCCAGTCGAATGCGGCCTGCGCCCGGGTTGACACCGTGCGCCTCGCGGGCCAGCAGGCTGCCCGGCAGCACGGCCACATTGTATTGACCCAGCAACCCGCGCGTGAAAGCAAGGTCGTCGCCGCCCGGCACCAGCCTGGACACATCGGCCCACAGGTAGAAACCGGCGTCCGGCAGCGACACGTCCATCACCTCGGCCAGCAGCGGCGTGACCTGGGCGAACTTGCGCCGGTACTGCTCGCGGTTGGCCACCACATGCGCCTCGTCGTTCCAGGCCGCGATGCTGGCCTGCTGAATCGTCGGGCTCATCGCGCTGCCGTGGTAGGTGCGGTAGAGCAGAAACTGTTTCAGCACGGCCGCGTCACCGGCCACGAAGCCCGAGCGCATGCCCGGCACGTTGGAGCGTTTCGACAGGCTGGTGAAGGCGACGAGGTTCCTGAAGTCGGCGCGGTCCAGATGCAACGCCGCCTGCAGCGAGCCCAGCGGCGGCTCGTCGCGAAAATAGATTTCGGAGTAGCACTCGTCGGACGCGATCACGAAACCATGCCGATCGCTCAGGGCAAACAAGCGTTCCCACTCCGCCAGCGGCATCACCGCGCCGGTCGGGTTGCCCGGCGAACAAACATAGAGCAACTGCGTGCGCGCCCAGGT
>JANNEI010000658.1:0-3105 GCA_031378565.1 Burkholderiales bacterium | reverse complement strand
TCCGACAGCTCCACGCTGCGCGGGGACACCAGGTGCGACGACGAGACGATGCCGCTGCGCGCGGTCTTGGCGGGCTTCGGGACAGCGGCGGTTGGCTTGCGTGACATCGGGCTTTCGGAAAATGTTGAGCAACGCGTAATTTACTAAACGTTGATAATTTATTGACAATCTACACGTAAATTTTCTAGACTGCAAGCCGGCATCAACACCGATGGCGGCGCGGCTGGCGCGCCATATGCTTCGATCTCATCCCGATCCTTTTCACTGGAGTGCCCATGAATCCGACCCGTCGTTCGATCACCAACGCCGCCGTTGCGGCGGCCTCGATGGCCTGCTCGCTGGGGTTCAGCGGCGCAGCGCAGGCGCAAACCAAGTGGGACCTGCCGGCCGCCTACCCCACCACCAACTTCCACACCGAGAACCTGGTGCAGTTCGCGAAGGATGTCGACACCGCCACGGCGGGCAAACTGAAGATCACGGTGCACGCCAACGCATCGCTGTTCAAGGCCAACGAAATCAAGCGCGCCGTGCAAGGCGGGCAGGCGCAGATCGGCGAGGTGCTGCTGGTCAACTTCGAGAACGAGAACCCGATCTACGGGCTGGACGGGCTGCCTTTCCTTGCGTCCAGCTATGCCGAATCGGCCAAGCTGGCCCAAGCGCAGAAGCCCGTGCTCGACAAGCTCCTCGCCGCGCAGGGCATGAAGTTGCTGTACGCGGTGCCGTGGCCGCCGCAGGGCATCTACGTGAACAAGGAAATCGGCTCGGTGGCCGAGATGCGCGGGCTGAAGTGGCGTGCCTACAGCCCTGCCACTGCGAAGATCGCCGAGCTGATCGGCGCGCAGCCGGTCACGATCCAGGCCGCCGAGTTGTCGCAGGCACTGGCCACCGGCGTCGTCAACAGCTACATGAGCTCAGGCTCGACCGGCTACGACTCCAAGACCTACGAGAGCATCAAGTACTGGTACGACACCCAGGCCTGGCTGCCGAAGAACGGAATCCTCGTCAACCAGGCCGCTTTCAATGCGCTCGACGCCCCGACTCAACAGGCGCTGCTGAAAGCCGCAGCCGATGCCGAAGCTCGCGGCTGGAAGGTGAGCCAGGAGAAGAACGACTGGTACAAGAAGGCGCTCGGCGAGAAGGGCATGAAGATCATGACGCCAGCCCCCAAGCTGATGACGGACATGCGCCAGGTCGGCGGGATCATGCTGGCCGACTGGGAGAAAAAAGCCGGCCCCGACGGCGCAGCCGTGATCGCGACCTACCGCAAGAAGTAGATGACTGCCCCCCGTCAAACGGGTACGTTCGCCACTCCCCCGGGGGAACGCGGGCCCGCCCGGGAGGTGCCCGAGCCCGCCCCCGGGCACCTGCGCCGCTGGCTCGACCGCATGTACTACGCGGCGGGCGCGATCGGCGCTTTCTTCGTGCTGATCGTGGGCGTGCTGATGATCGGCCAGAGCGTGCTGCGCGAGTTCGGTGTGCGCACCGGCGCGGTGAACGACCTGGTGGCGTGGTCTTGCGCTGCCGCGTCGTTCTTCGCGATGGCGCATGCCTTCAAGCACGGCGACTTCGTTCGCGTCACGCTGCTGTTGGACAACGTGCCGCCCGCGGCGCGTCGCGTTCTGGAAATCGTGTCGCTCGCCATCGGCACCGTGGCGGTGGCCTACCTGTGCTGGTCGGCCTGCCGATTTACCTACGAAAGCTGGGCGTTCGACGAACTGGCGCAGGGGCTGCTGCCGGTCCCGATCTGGATTCCGCAGTCGAGCTTTGCGCTGGGCTCGATCCTGCTGCTGATCGCGGTGGTCGACGAGTTGATCCTGGTGCTGCGCGGTGCGCGCCCGACCTTCGTCACCGCCGTCGAAGAACGTCACGCCAAAGGTGACTTTTCTTCCGAGATCTAGGCACCCCGGCACCGGGCCCCGCGCTCGGCTGAGTTCGTTCATCACCCAACCGGGCACGCGACTTCATGGACATTCTTCTCATCGGCGGCTTGCTGCTGCTCATCATGATGGTGCTGCTGTCGGGCGGCGTCTGGATCGCGATGACGCTGGCCATCTGCGGCTGGGTCGGCCAGGCCTTTTTCACCAGCACGGCACCCGGCAAGAACCTGTTCTCTGCGTTCTGGGAGTCCAACGCATCGTGGGAGCTGGCGGCACTGCCGCTGTTCATCTGGATGGGCGAGATCCTGTTTCGCACCAAGCTGTCCGAAGAGATGTTCGAGGGCCTGCGGCCCTGGTTGAACCGCGTTCCCGGCCGGCTGATGCACACCACCATTCTTGGCTGCGGCATCTTCGGATCGGTGTCGGGTTCGTCGGCCGCCACCTGCGCCACGATCTCGAAAGTGGCGCTGCCCGAACTGAAGCGCCGCGGCTACGACGAAAAGCTGGCGCTGGGAGCGCTCGCGACCGCCGGCACGCTGGGCATCCTGATCCCGCCGTCGATCACGATGGTGGTCTACGCGGTGGCCGCCGACGCGTCGATCATCCGTATTTTCCTGGCCGGTTTCCTGCCGGGATTCTTGCTGATGGCCCTGTTCTCGGGCTACATCATGTGGTGGTCGCTTCGCAATGCCGACAAGGTGCCCGCCGCCGACCCGCCGAGCAGCTTTGTGCAGAAACTGCGCGCCTCGGGCAGCCTGATCCCGTGTGCCCTGCTGATCGTCTTCATCACCTGGGTGCTCATCGCCGGCTACGCCACGGCCACCGAATGCGCGGCCTATGGTGTGGCCGGCTCGCTGGCCATCGCCTGGTGGGGCAAGTCGCTGACATGGCGCAATTTCTGGGATGCGCTGATGGGCACCACGCGCACCAGTTGCATGATCATGTTCATCCTGGCGGGGGCGGCGTTCCTGACCAAGACCATGGCGTTCACCGGCATCCCGCGCGAGCTGGCCGAGTGGGTGGCATCAATGAACCTGAGCCCGTATGCGTTGATCGGCGTGCTGGTGGTGGTTTACCTGGTGCTCGGCACGGCGCTGGACGGCATTTCGATGATCGTGCTGACCAGCGCCGTCGTGCTGCCGATGATCCAGAAAGCCGGCTTCGACCTGATCTGGTTCGGCATCTTCATCGTGCTGCTGGTCGAGATTGCCGAGGTCACGCCGCCGGT